>JBASAE010000423.1:0-19066 GCA_049654285.1 Microbacterium sp. | reverse complement strand
GCTGCGGGGTGGCCGCGATCTTCACCGCCACCGCCGCGCCGGCGAGTGAGACCACCACCCACTGCGTGCCGCTCACGTGCGCACGCATCAGGAAACGCCCGCAGAGCACCAGGGAGATCGGCAGCAGCAGGTACCCGAGCGAGGCGTCCAGACCGTGCCCGTGCATCGGCGCCCACATGAACAGCCACAGCTGCACGCCCACGATCGAGATCAGCAGCAGGGCGAGCGGCGGTATCCACCACCGCGCGCGCAGCCTGAGGCCGTACTCGCGCAGAGCCTGTCGCGCGGCCGGGTGCGCGAGCGCGGCGGCGTAGCAGAGCAGGGTCGCCAGCACCCGCCACGCGAACACCACCTCGGCCGAGGAGCTGAGCCGCCCGGCCAGGTAGAAGATGCCCGCGAACAGCACGGACGCCAGCAGCGAGACGGCGACGCCTCGCGGAGACGAGCGCTGCACGACGATCGCCCTCCCTCTCCGCCGGCCGGGGCAGTACGAACCAGCCTAGGGCGCGTCTCCCGTTCTGCGCCGTCGCGAGCGGTGTCGGGTCATCTACGCTGGTGCGATGGAACCGGTCATCCTGCGCACCGAACGGCTCGTCCTCAGCCTCCCGACCGAGGCCGACGTGGATGCGATCACGGCGGCGTGCCAGGACCCGGAGATCCCCCGCTGGATCCCGGTGCCCAGCCCGTACACGCGTACCGACGGCGAGGAGTTCGTCGCCAAGGTCGCCGCATCGTGGGCGGACGGCGCCGAGACGGTCTGGGCGATCCGACCCGGCGGCGAGCTCGCCGGTATGGTCGGGCTGCATCGCATCGCCCAGGGCGAGGCCGGTGGGGACGCCGAGCTCGGATACTGGGCCGTACGCTCGCACCGCGGTCGGGGGGTCATGACCGAGGCCGCACGTGCCGTGATCGACTGGGGCTTCGACGAGTTGGGCCTGGTGCGCATCGGCTGGCGCGCGACCGTGGGCAACATCCCCTCCGCGCGCACCGCCCGCGCGCTGGGCTTCCGCTACGAGGGGCTGCTGCGCCAGGGGCTCACCGGCCCGCGCGGCCGCGATGACGGCTGGATCGCCGGCCTGCTCGCATCCGACGACCGCGCCCCGGTGGACTGGCCGATCCTGCCGGCCTGATCCCGCGGACGGCTCCGGCCCGCGGGTGACGATGTCGGCGCGCGGTGGCAGGATGGGCCCATGCCTGAGATGCCGGAGGTGCAGGGACTGGTCGACTTCCTCGGCGAGCGCGCCGTGGGGCACGCGATCGCGCGGGTGGGCGTGGGCGAGATCGCCGCGTTGAAGACGTTCGATCCGCCGTACACCGCGCTGCAGGACGCCACGGTCACCGGGGCCGCCCGGCACGGCAAGTTCGTCGTGCTGTCCTGCGGCCCCCAGCTGCACCTCGTCTTCCATCTCGCGAAGGCCGGCTGGCTGCGCTGGTACGACGCCCTGCCGGCCACGCTCATCAAGCCGGGCAAGAGCCCGATCGCGCTGCGGATCGCGTTCGACGACGGCAGCGGGTTCGATCTCACCGAGGCCGGAACGAAGAAGTCGCTCGCCGTCTATGTGGTGCGTGACCCGCAGGAGGTGCCCGGCATCGCACGGCTCGGCCCCGACCCGCTCGACGCCGCCTTCACCCGAGACGCGTTCGCCGCGCTGCTGACCGGCCGGCGCATGCAGATCAAGGGCCTGCTGCGCGACCAGGGACTGATCGCCGGCATCGGCAACGCGTACTCCGACGAGATCCTGCACGTCGCGCGGATGTCCCCCTATGCGCCGGCGGGCGGTCTCGACGACGCCGAGGTCGACCGGCTGTACGAGGCGATGCAGTCGACGTTGCGGGATGCCGTGGCCACCGCCTCCGGCAAGCCGCCCGCCGACCTCAAGGACGCCAAGCGCGCGGGCTTCCGGGTGCACGCCCGTCGCGGCGAGCCCTGCCCGGTGTGCGGCGACACGATCCGATCGGTGTTCTTCGCGGATCGGAGCCTGGAGTACTGCCCGACCTGTCAGACCGGAGGCAAGCCTCTCGCCGACCGCCGCCTCTCCCGCCTGCTGAAATGATTCTGCGAACGGTAGCCCAGATTGAATGCTAATGGTAGCGTAGAAGACCTGCTAACGGTAGCCTAGAGCCATGGTCGACTACTTACCGCGCCTGATCGACTCCGAGTTGGAGAGCGCGCTCCACAACGTCTCGGCGATCGCGCTCAACGGACCGAAAGGTGTCGGGAAGACGGCAAGCGCCCGCCGATTGGCGCAGACCGTCATCCATCTCGACGACGACACCGAGCGTCAGATCTTCGAAGCGAACCCCGATCGACTCCGCACCGCGCCCGCACCCGTCCTCCTTGACGAATGGCAGCGTCTGCCTGCGACCTGGGACCGCGTACGACGCTGGGTCGACGACGATGCGCCGGTCGGCAGCACGATCCTCACCGGCAGCGCGACGCCACGCGGGGCATCCACCCATTCCGGCGCGGGCCGCATCACCTCGCTTCGCATGCGTCCGCTCACCTTGGCCGAGCGGGGGCTCAACCAGACCACGGTCTCGCTCCACAACCTGCTCAGCGGCATCGCCGATGTCGACGGAGAAACGCCTCTCGTCCTGCATGACTACATCACCGAGATCACGGCTTCTGGGTTCCCCGGCATCCGCTCGCGCACGCCCAGAGGTCGAACGAGTCAGCTCGACTCCTACCTGGATTATGTGATCCAGCGGGAGTTTCCCGAGCAGGGCCTCGCTGTGCGGGCGCCCGAGACGTTGAGAAGGTGGTTGCGCGCCTACGCCGCCGCCGGCGCGACGACGACGAGCTACGCGAAGATCCTTGAGGCCGCGACTCCAGGCGAGAGCGACAAGCCGGCGAAGACCACCACGATCACCTACCGCGATGTGCTGCACAGCCTTTGGCTGCTCGACCCGGTCGACGCATGGTCGCCGGGTGCGATCGACCTCGGTCGTCTCGGCCAGGCGCCCAAGCACTTCCTCGCCGATCCCGCGCTCGCGTGCAGACTGCTCGACCTGGAGGCCGGCGACCTCTTCGAAGGCGCCGTCGATCGCGACCCGCTGATCGCGCGGCTCGGAACCGGGTATGGAACCGTGCTCGGACGGCTCTTCGAGGCACTGATCGGGCTGAGCCTGCAGACATATGCGGCACACAACGGTGCACGACTCGGTCATCTCCGCACCCGCAACGGGGATCATGAGATCGCCTTCATCGTTCACCGCGGGAGGCGAACCGTCGCGGTAGAGGTCAAGCTGTCGGCATCAGTCGCCGATGCCGACGTACGTCATCTGCTGTGGCTGAAGGAGAGGATGGGGCCGCATCTGACGGATGCGGTGATCGTGACCACCGGCGCCACGGCCTATCGACGCAAAGACGGCATCGCGGTCGTGCCTGCCGGGCTGCTCGGTGCCTGACCCGGGCGAAGCCCGGTGCCTGACCCGGACGAATATGCACGGGAATGAACCAGTTCCTCGCGCGTTGACTAGACTCAGGGCATAACGTGCTCCGGGGTCGGTGAGAATCCGAACCGGCGGTGACAGTCCGCGAACGCCTGGACCCAGGCGCCGATCCGGTGGAAATCCGGAACCGACGGTGATGCGAGGGGAACCTCGCTAGTCCGGATGAGAGGAAGCGCGAGGCGTCATCGTGCGCTCAGCCACCCCCGGAGTCCGGAAAGGATGAGGGATGGCAGTGACCGGGGCCGAACGCGACGCGATGTCGCGCGCCCTCGTGCTCGCCCGGAACGGCCCCCGCGGACTCAACCCGCAGGTCGGGGCCGTCATCCTCTCCCCCTCGGGTGACGTCCTCTCCGAGGGCTGGCATCGTGGCGCGGGCACCCCGCACGCCGAGGTCGACGCGCTCTCCCGACTCGCCCCCGGTGCCGCGCGTGGCGCGACCGCGGTCGTCACTCTCGAGCCCTGCAACCACATCGGACGGACGGGGCCCTGCGCCCAGGCACTCATCGACGCCGGGGTCACGCGTGTCGTCTACGCCGTGGACGACCCGGGGCGGGAGTCCAGCGGCGGTGCCGAACGACTTCGCCGAGCGGGCGTCGAGGTCGAGTCCGGCGAACAGGCGGACGCCGCGCGGGCACTCATCGCCGACTGGCTCGCCGTGCAGGAGCGGGACCGGCCGCAGGTCACGGTGAAGTGGGCGCAGAGCCTCGACGGACGGGCCGCGGCCTCCGACGGCAGCAGCCGGTGGATCACCGGGCCGGACGCCCGCGCCGACGTGCACCGTCGCCGCGCGGCATCCGACGCGATCGTCGTCGGCATCGGCACCGTGCTCGCCGACGACCCCTCGCTCACCGCCCGGGACGGCGAGACACTGCTGCCGCACCAGCCGGTCCCGGTGGTGATCGGCGCCCGTGCGACGCCCGACGGCGCCGCGGTGCGCCGGCATCCGCACGCCCCGCTGTTCTACGACACCCACGATCTGCACGCCGTGCTGGACGACCTGCGCGACCGCGGCATCCAACGGGTGTTCGTCGAGGGGGGTCCGACCCTCGCCAGCGCCTTCCTCGCCGCCGGGCTCGTCGACGAGGTCCTGACGTACCTCGCACCGGTGCTGCTGGGCGGCGATCGACTCGCGCTCACCGACATCGGCGTCGGCACGATCGCCGAGGCCCGCCGGCTGATCGTGGACGAATGGCTGCCGCTCGGCCCCGACCTGCTGGCGATCGCGCGCCCTGCTCCAGACTCCGAACCCATCGAGGAAGGACACTGATGTTCACCGGAATCATCGAAGAGATCGGCGAGGTCACCGCGATCGCGCCGTCCGGAGACGGCTGGCGGCTCACCGTCCGTGCACCGCGGGCCGCATCCGACGCCGTGCATGGCGAGTCGATCGCGGTCAGCGGCGTCTGCCTGACCGTGGTCGGCTCCGCCACGGACACATTCGACGCCGACGTCATGAGACAGACCCTCGACGTCTCCGCCCTCGCGTCGGTCACGGTCGGCACGCGCGTCAACATCGAGAAGGCCATGCCGGTCGGCGCGCGCCTGGGCGGCCACATCGTGCAGGGGCACGTCGACGGCACCGGCGAGGTGCTCCAGGTGCGGCCCGGCGACCAGTGGCGCGTGCTGCGCATCTCCGTCCCCGCCGACCTCGCGCCGCTCGTGGTCGACAAGGGCTCGATCGCCGTCGCCGGCACGTCGCTGACGGTGAGCGCGGTGAGCGAGCCCGCCGAGCCCGCCGCCTGGTTCGAGGTCTCGCTGATCCCCGAGACCCTGACCGCCACGATCCTGGGCGGCCTCGCCGTGGGTGACCGCGTCAACCTCGAGACCGACGTCCTGGCCCGTCACGTCGAGCGGCTGCTCGCATTCCGAACGGAAGGAGGCTCGCGATGAGCCTTTCCCCCCTCTCCGACGCCCTCGACGCGCTGCGCGCCGGGCGCCCGATCATCGTCGCCGACGATGAGAACCGCGAGAACGAGGGCGACATCATCCTCTCGGCCGAGCTCGCGACCCCCGAGTCGGTGGCCTGGCTGGTGCGCTGGTCGTCGGGCTTCGTGTGCGCGCCCATGCCCGCCGAGCTCGCCGACAGGCTCAACCTGCCGCCGATGGTGGCGCACAACGAGGACGCCCGCTCCACGGCCTATACGGTGAGCGTCGATGCCGCCGAGGGCGTGACGACCGGCATCAGCGCACACGACCGCGCGGCCACCCTGAACGTGCTGGCCGACCCCGAGTCGACCGCGATGAGCATCATCCGTCCCGGTCATGTCCTTCCGCTGCGCGCCGTCGAAGGCGGGGTGCGCGAGCGCGGCGGGCACACCGAGGCCGCGGTGGACCTGATGAAGCTCGCGGGGCTCCGTCCGGTCGGCGCGATCGCCGAGGTCGTCGCCGAGGACGGCAGCATGATGCGGCTGCCCGGCCTGCTCGAGCTCGGCGAGAGCAGCGGCGTGCCGGTGATCACGATCGAGCAGCTCATCGCCTATCTCAACGAGCACGATCCCGTCGACCCCGAGGCGGCCGCCGCACGCCGCACGCCGCGCCGTGTCAGCCTCCGGGCCGACGCGCACGTGCCGACCGAGCACGGCGCCTTCCGATTCCTCGCCTACAAGGACCGCGTCACCGGCACGGATCACATCGCGGTCGTCTCGGGCGAGCTGGGCGACACCGCCCTGGTGCGGGTGCACTCCGAGTGCCTCACCGGCGAGGCCTTCGGATCGCTGAAGTGCGAGTGCGGGCCGCAGCTGCAGGCGGCGCTCGACGCGATCGAGCAGGAGGGCGGCGTCGTGGTGTACATGCGCGGTCATGAGGGCCGCGGCATCGGACTGATCAACAAGCTGCGCGCCTACAGCCTGCAGGAGGAGGGCCTCGACACGGTCGACGCCAACCTCGCGCTGGGACTGCCCGCCGACGCGCGCGAGTACGCCGCGGCAGCGGGCATCCTCACCGATCTGGGTGTTTCGCGGGTGCGCCTGCTCACGAACAACACGGACAAGGTGCGTCAGCTCCGCGAGCTCGGCCTCGACGTCATCGAGCAGGTGCCGCTGATCGTCGGCGTCGGCCCCAACAACCACCAGTACCTCGAGACCAAACGCAACCGCATGGGGCACATCATCGACGAGGCCGACCTGGCCGACGCCCTGGCACACAGGAAGGACAACGAATGAGCGGCGCTGGATCTCCCACGGCACTCCCCCCGATCGACGGCACCGGCCTGCGGGTCGTCGTGATCGCCGGAACCTGGCACGAGGTGATCACCGACGGCCTGATCGCCGGCGCGCAGCGCACGCTCGACGCCGCCGGTGCGGTGCACTCGCTGGTGCGGGTGCCCGGATCGTTCGAGCTGGCCGTCGCGGCGCAGGCCGCCTTCGCGGGCGGGGCGGACGCCGTGGTGGCTCTGGGCGTGATCATCCGCGGCGGCACCCCGCACTTCGAGTACGTCTCGGCGGCGACCACGGATGGGCTCACCCGCGTGGCGCTGGACGCCGGGAAGCCGGTCGGCTTCGGCGTGCTCACCCTCGACGACGAGCAGCAGGGCATCGACCGCGCGGGCCTGCCCGGCTCGATCGAGGACAAGGGCGCGGAAGCCGCGGACGCCGCACTGCGCACCGCCCGGGTGCTTGTGGCGCTCCGCGGCTGACCCCCACGGACGACGCGCGCTCCGATACCCTGGACTCATGGAGATCCTGCGTCATGTCGTCGTGTTCATCCACCTGATCGGCTTCGCCACCCTGTTCGGCGCGTGGGCGGTGGAGGCGTTCGGCGGGCGCCGCCAGGCCACTCGGCTGATGAACGTCGGCCTGGCGATCGCCGGTGTCGCCGGCCTCGCGCTCGCCGCCCCCTGGGGCCTGGCCGAGGGCGCCGTGATGAACTATCCCAAGATCGGCACCAAGCTCGTCGTGCTGCTGATCATCGGTGCGCTGATCGGCATCGGATCCGCCCGCCAGAAGCGCGGTGAGTCGCTGGCCCCGGCGCTGTTCTGGGGCATCGGTGTGCTGACGCTGGTCAACGCCGGCATCGCGGTGCTCTGGCGCTGAGCGCACGGATGCCGATCCCGCTTGCAACCCGGGAGAGGTGCGCTCGGGCCGACGATTCCGTACGCTGAGGGCATGGCGACGCTCGACGACGTGCGCCGGATCGCGGCGGAGTTCCCGCGCGTGGTGGAGAGGACCGAGGGGCACCACGGCGGAGCGTCCTGGCGCACGAACGCGGGGATGCTCGCCTGGGAGCGCCCGCCCAGCCGGCGGGATCTGGAGCAGCTCGACGGGCTGGGCCGGGACTGGCCGGACGGCGTGGTGATCGGCGTCCGCGTCGACGGCGAGCAGGCCAAAGCCGCGCTGATCGAGACCTACCCGGACGCGTTCTTCACCATCCCGCACTTCGACGGCTATCCGGCCGTGTTGGTGCGCCTGGACGCGATCGACGAACAGCTGCTGCGCGAGACGCTGACGGACGCCTGGCTACTGCGCGTGCCCCCGACCGTTGCCCGCGCCTGGCTCGCCGACCACGACCTGGAGTGAGCCCGGACCGTCGGATCGCACCGCTCTCACGCGGTCAGTAGGAGGCCGTCACGGTTCGCGCTGCACCGTCGAGCGTGACCGTGCCGCCGTAGGGCAGGATCCACTGCGGACGGGTGTGTCCGAAGGGCACACCGACGCAGACCACCGCGTCCGGGTTGTACCGGCTCACCTGTTCGATCACGGCATCGCGCTGTGCGACACGCAGCGCCAGCCGCTCGGACGCGGGCGGGACGACCTCGTGACTGCTGACGGGCGGGCGGGCGACGACGACGCCGGCAACGGCCGCGAGCAGCCCGCGCTCGCCATAGGCGCGCAGCTGCTCGGCGACGACGGATGCCGGGGTCAGCCGCTCGCTGGTCTCCAACAGCAGGATCGCGCCGTCAAGGGCGTCGTCAGTCGGCAGCCGATCGGCGAGCGCGAGCTGTGCGAGCACCTCCAGGCATCCACCCCAGGTCGGGCCGGAGACGCGCGTCGCCGCCCCGGCCCAGGTCCATGCCTCGGTCGGCTCGCGGTCACCGTACTCGGTCAGCGCCGCCGGACTCTCCCAGCGCGGCCCGAAGTCCTCGGACTCGCCCGGTTCAGTGATCGGGATCTCGCCGCGGTCGAGCAGCGCGGCGCGCAGCGAGCGCAGATGCACGTCGTCGATCGCCGGGCCGGGGCCGATATGCACCTGGGTGGAGCCGCCGTAGTATCCCGCGATCCCGTGGGTCCAGAGCCAGTTCAGGATGTTGGTGTTGTCGCTGTATCCGAGAAACGGCTTCGGGTCGGCGATGGCGAGCTCCGGGTGCAGATGCGGGGTCACGAGGATCTGGTCGTCTCCCCCGATGGTCGCGAGGATCGCCCGGACGCTCGGATCGGCGAAGGCCGCGTCGACGTCGGCCGCCCGCGCCTCGGGACTCGCGTCGAGCGCCCTCGTCGTCGGATACTCGACCGGGACGAGCCCGGTCGCTGCCTGCAGCCGGAGCATGGCCTGCTCGTGGATCGCCTCCGACACCGCGGGCGCGGCGAACGCCGGCGAGAGGATCGCGATGCGATCTCCCGGGCGTGCCGGAGGAGGGATCAGCATCCCTCCATCCTTTCAGCCCGGGGCCCCCGCCGGAGACCCACCACGTCAATAACAGTTGACGCCTGGACATCGTCAACATAGGATGACGGACATGACCTCGAGAACCGCCCTCGCCACCGATCCCTCGGGCGAGCCCATCGCCGAGCTGCACCGGCTCACCGGCGTCCGTCGCGAGCTCGCCCGCGCGGAGGAGGCCCAGGTGCGCCGTGCACGCCTCGCCGGATACTCCTGGCAGGCGATAGCGAGCGCGCTCGGCGTCTCCAAGCAGGCCGCGCACAAGCGCTTCGGCCGCCAATGACCGATGAGGACGGCATCCGCCCTGGTGCTGACCTCGGCGCGCCGCGGCGTCTCACCCCAGGAACAGGGAGCGCAGGCGCTTGGTCGTGAAGACCAGACCGATCGCGATCATCACCGCGTAATAGAGCACATGCCAGAGCATCCCGACGCTCAGCGCACCGGTCGTGAGACCGCGGATCAGCTCGACACCGTGCCACAGCGGCAACGCCTGCACGATCGCCTGCACCCACTCTGGGTAGACCGTGATCGGATAGAACGTCGCTGAGAACAGGAACATCGGCATCAGCACGAACTGGATCCAGTCCATGTGCTGGAACGCCTTCATGTAGCTCGTCACGGCCATGCCGAAGCTCGCGAACCCGAACGCGATCAGCGCGACCGCCGGCAGGGCGAGGACGGCCGTCCAGGACAGGTTCAGCCCCCAGAGCTGCATGATGATCATGAACCCGGTCGCGTACACCAGGCCGCGCAGCAGCGCGTAGAGGATCTCTCCGAGCGCCACGTCGAGCGGTCCGAGCGAGGTCGCCAGCATCCCCTCGTAGAGCTTGCCGTAGTTCAGCTTGAAGAACACGTTCCAGGTGGAGTCGTAGATCGCGCCGTTCATCGCCGACACCGCGAGCAGTGCGGGGGCGATGAACGCGGCATAGGGCACGGACGCCCCGGACGAGGTCTCCACGTCGCCGATCAGAGCCCCCAGTCCGATACCCATCGATGCGAGGTACAGCACCGGTTCGAAGAATCCGGACAGGATCACCACGAAGCTCGACGATCGCGCCGCGATCAGCCCGCGCAGCACCACCGACCAGGGGTTTCCGGACCACAGCGCACGCACTCCCCCGGTGCGCACGTGCGGAGCATCCGTCATCACGGTCATGCCGCCAGCCTCCTCGCGAAGAGCCGACGGGCGACGAGATATCCGCCGACGGCGAACAGCAGCAGCACGGCGACGTGCACGGCGATCATCGCGCCGCCGGTCTCGCGCGGGTACGACAGATCGCGGCCCAGCTCGGTGGCGTGCCACAGCGGGGAGATCCACCCCACCCACTGCAACCACACCGGCAGCGTTTCCAGCGGGTAGAACGTGCCGGAGAACAGGAACATCGGCATGAACACGAAACGCTGCACGAGCGAGAACTGGCCTCTGTCCTCCTCGAGCGACGCCGCATACGCCAGGAGCGGAGTGCCGAACGCGAGCCCCACGAGGACGCCGACCGGGATCATCAGCCACGCCGTCGCGGGGTTCCCGACCGCGGGGAAGAGCAGGAGGAACAGATAGTACAGCCCCGCCGTCAGCACCACACGCGCGGTCACACCGATGACCTCGCCCGTGACGATCTGCGCCGAGGACAGGGGCGAGGCGCTGAAGCCGTAGAAGAACCGCCGCCACGTGAAACCCGCCATCACCGGATAGCTGAACTCCTCGGACGCCACCGTGATCGCCGAGCTCATCAGAAGGGCGGGCGCGACGAACACGACGTAGCCGACCTGCTGCGAACCATCCTGGATCGGCGTCTGGATGAGCGCGGCGAGACCGAGAGCGAGACCGACCAGATAGAGCACCGGCTGCCCGACCGCACCGACCACCAGCGTCCAGCCGTACGCCCGCATGGCACGCACGACATGCTCGGCGACGTACCAGGAGCCGCGCCGGCGCGTGCGGCGACCGGCGGCGAACGCCTCGGCACGCAGGTCGTCGAGGGCGAGGGAGGCGCGCACCCGGGGGACGCCGCCGGAGGCCGGGACGTCCGCGGTCATTCGATCAGCGACCTTCCGGTGAGCCGGAGGAACACGTCCTCCAGACTGGACCGCCGTACCAGCGACGCGATCGGATGCAGTCCGCGCGCGGCGACCTGCTCGAGCGCCGCCTCACCGTCCGCCGCATAGATCAGCACCCGGTCGGGAAGCTCCTCGACCCGATCGCCGATCCCCTGCATCCGCCCTGCCGCCTCGGCGTTGTGCGCCGATCCGAACCGCAGCTCGAGCACCTCCCTGCTGGAGTGCTCGCGGATCAGCGAGGAGGGCGCGCCCTCCGCCATGATCCTGCCCTTGTCCACGACCACGAGCCGGTCGCAGAGCTGCTCGGCCTCGTCCATGTAATGCGTGGTGAGCACCAGGGTCGTACCCTGCTCCTTGAGCCGAAACAGCCGGTCCCACAGCACGTGCCTGGCCTGGGGGTCGAGTCCGGTGGTCGGCTCGTCGAGCAGCAGGATGCGAGGGTCGTTCACCAGCCCGCGGGCGATCGTGAGCCGGCGCTTCATGCCACCGGACAGCTGCTCGACCTTCGCCGTCGCCTTGTCCTCCAGCTGTGCGAACGCGAGCAGTTCATCGGCCTTCTGCCAGCACGTCCTCGCAGGCAGACCGAAGTACCGGCCGTAGATGTACAGGTTCTCGCGCACGTTCAGCTCGCCGTCGAGATTGTCCTGCTGCGGGACGACGCCCAGGCGGGAGCGGATCTCCGGCCCGTACCGGTCGGGGTCCAGACCCAGGATGCTGAGGTCCCCGCCGGTGCGGGCCGACACCGCCCCGATCATCTTCATCGTGGTCGATTTGCCCGCGCCGTTCGGGCCGAGCAGACCGAACGACTCCCCCGGCGCGACCTCGAAGCTCAGGCCGTCGACGGCGAGAAAGTCCGGCTTGCCCTTGACGCGGTAGGCCTTCACGAGGTCGCTGGCGGCGATGACGGGAGCAGACACGCGCCTCACGCTAATGGAATTCCGGGCGTGCGACGAGGATTTCGCGCCTCTGACACGCACTCGCCGTCCAGCTCCGCATCAGCGCTGGGCGGAACGACACGCCGATGCCGTGACGTGGCGTTCCGCGGAGAAGGAGCTCAGCTCGCGGTCGCGAGACGGTAGCGCAGCGCCTCCAGCTCGCTGCGCAGCGCCGCGGGGAGCCTGTCGCCGAACATCGCGAAGAACTCCTCGATCCCGTCGGCCTCATCCCGCCAGGCGTCCGCGTCGACCGCGAACAGCTCGTCGAGGTCGTCGTCGGTGATCGGGAGGCCGTCCAGGTTGAGGTCCTCGCGCTTCGGCAGCCGACCGATCGGGCTGTCGACCGCGCCGACCTCACCGTCGATCCGGCGGATGATCCAGTCGATCACGCGGGAGTTGTCGCCGAACCCCGGCCACAGGAAACGGCCGTCCGCGCCGCGACGGAACCAGTTGACCTGGAAGATGCGCGGCGCGCGGTCGAAGCGCAGCTTGCGACCCACCGACAGCCAGTGTCCGAAGTAGTCGCCCATGTTGTAGCCGCAGAACGGCAGCATGGCGAAGGGGTCCCGCCGCAGCTCGCCGACCGTCCCCTCGGCGGCGGCGGTGCGCTCGGACGAGATGGTCGAGCCGAGGAACACCCCGTGCGTCCAGTCCGTCGCCTCGACGACCAGGGGCACGTTCGTGGCACGGCGACCGCCGAACAGGATGACGTCGAGCGGCACGCCCTCGGGATCCTCCCAGTCGTCGGAGATCTGCGGGCACTGCGCGGCCGAGACCGTGAAGCGCGAGTTCGGGTGCGCCGCCGGGCGGCCGGAGTCCGGTGTCCAGGGGTTGCCCTGCCAGTCGATGAGGTTCGCCGGCGGGGTCTCGGTGAGCCCCTCCCACCAGACGTCGCCATCGGGGCGCAGCGCCACGTTCGTGAAGATCGTGTTGCCCCACAGCGTCTCGACCGCCGTGACGTTGGTCGACTCGCCGGTTCCGGGCGCGACGCCGAAGAAGCCCGCCTCTGGGTTCATCGCATACATCCGGCCGTCCTCGCCGGGACGGATCCAGACGATGTCGTCGCCGAGCGTCTCCACAGTCCAGCCGGGAACCGTGGGCCGCAGCATCGCGAGGTTCGTCTTGCCGCAGGCCGAGGGGAACGCCGCGGCCACGTGGTAGGCACGACCCTCGGGCGAGATCACGCGGATGAGCAGCATGTGCTCGGCCAGCCAGCCCTCGTCGCGGGCGATCACAGAGGCGATGCGCAGCGCGAAGCACTTCTTTGCGAGGATCGCGTTCCCGCCGTATCCCGAGCCGTAGGAGTACACCTCGAGCGTCTCCGGGAAGTGCACGATGTACTTCTCGTCGTTGCACGGCCACTCGACGTCCTCCTGGCCGGGCGCGAGCGGTGCGCCGACGGAGTGCACGGTGCGCACCCACGGCGCGCCCTCCGCGATCTGTCGGGTCACCGCGTCGCCGACCCGGGTCATGATGCCGATGGACGCCACGGCGTAGGCGCTGTCGGTGAGCTGCACGCCGATGTGCGAGAGCGCGCCGCCGACGGGCCCCATCGAGAACGGGATGACGTACATCGTCCGGCCGCGCATCGACCCCTCGAACACCCGGTCCATGGTGCGGTGCATCTCGGCGGGCGGAGCCCAGTTGTTCGTGGGACCGGCGTCCTCCTCCTTCTCGGAGGCGATGAACGTGCGCGCCTCAGTACGGGCGACATCGCTCGGGTGCGAACGCGCGAGGTACGAGCCGGGCCGCCACTCGGGGTTCAGCTTGATGATCTTCCCCTCGTCGACGAGCCGCCGCAGGATCTGGTCGTTCTCGGCACGGGACCCGTCGATCCAATGCACCCGGTCGGGCTGGGTCAGTGCGGCGACGCCGTCGACCCACTCGCGCAGTTCCGCCATCGCCGGGGTGTCGTACTCCGGCGCAGCCCCGAAGCTGCGCGCGGGGGCGACAGACGGGATGCGAGAGGTGTACGTCTCCGCGATGACCATGGCTGCTCCTTTGAAGAGAGATGCTGTCCTTCCATCCTGAACGCGGAACATCATGAATTTCCGAGAAGTTGTATCGAAAGAATTCGTGTTCTTTCGATATGCTCAAGACATGACGAGCAGCGGACTGGAACTCACCACCCTGGGACACCGCATCCGGCATCACCGGGTCGCCCAGGGCCTCACCCTCGACGAGCTGGGCGCGCAGGTCGGCATCGCCGGCTCGCAGCTCAGCCTGATCGAGAACGGCAAGCGCGAGCCCAAGCTCTCCCTGCTGCAGGCGATCGCTCAGGCGTGCAGCACCGACGTCGCCGACCTGATCTCCGGCGAGCCGCCGAACCGCCGCGCCGCCCTGGAGATCGAGCTCGACCGCGCGCAGCACAGTCCCGTGTTCCGTCAGCTCGGCATCGCGCCGGTGCGCGTGACCAAGGGCATGAGCGACGAGACCATCGAGTCGCTCCTCGGCCTGCACCGCGAGCTGCAGCGCCGGGAGCGCGAGGCGATCGCCACCCCGGAGGAGGCGCGCCGCGCCAACACCGAGCTCCGCCTGCGCATGCGCGCGCAGAACAACTATCGTGGCGACATCGAGAAGCTCGCCGAGAAGCAGCTCAAAGCGGCGGGCCATGTGTCCGGCGCCCTCACCCACCGCACCGTGAGCATCATGGCCGAGAAGCTCGGCTTCGAGCTCATCTACGCGAACGACCTGCCGCATTCCACCCGGTCACTGACCGACCTCGAGAACGGCCGCATCTACCTGCCCCCCGCCTCGATCCCCGGCGGGCACGGCCTGCGCTCCATGGCACTGCAGGCGATGGCGCATCGTCTGCTGGGCCACACACCGCCCACCGACTACGCCGACTTCCTGCAGCAGCGCCTGGAGATCAACTACTTCGCGGCGTGCTGCCTGATCCCCGAGGGCGCGGGGGTGACCTTCCTGCAGCAGGCCAAGAAGGACCGCAACCTGGCCGTCGAGGACTTCCGCGACGCGTTCGGGGTGACCCACGAGGCCGCCGCGATGCGCATGACCAACCTGATGACCGAACACCTCGGCATGCGCCTGCACCTGCTGCGGGTGGACTCCTCCGGTGCGATCACCCGCGTGTACGAGAACGACGACCTGCCGTTGCCCATGGACGTGACGGGCTCCGTCGAGGGGCAGCCGGTGTGCCGCAAGTTCCAGGCGCGCGCCGCGTTCGGCCAGCAGAACCGCACGACCGAGCAGCACCAGTACACCGACACGCCCGCAGGCACCTTCTGGTGCGCGACGCAAACCGGCTCGTCCAGCGAGGGCGAGTTCTCGGTGACCGTCGGCGTGCCGTTCGACGATGCGCGCTGGTGGCGTGGCCGCGAGACCTCGGCGCGGGCGCAGTCGTCGTGCCCGGACGAGGCCTGCTGCCGCCGCCCGGATGCGGCGGCGATCGCACGGTGGCAGGGCAGGGCCTGGCCGAGCGCTCGCGTGCACACGCACATGTTCTCGCCGCTGCCGCGCGGCGCGTTCCCCGGCGTCGACGACACCGAGGTGTACGACTTCCTGGCACGACACGCCGCCGAGTAGCCCGGCGGCGTGCATCCGTCAGCCGGCGAGCGTCACTTCGGCACGCACCGGCAGCACGACCGGGTGCGAGCCCGCCATGACCTCGATCACCCGCACCACCTGGCACGAGTAGCCGTACTCGTTGTCGTACCAGACGTACAGCACCACGTCGCCGCCCGTCGCGATGGTCGCCAGGCCGTCGACGATGCCCGCGCGGTGCGAGCCGACGAAGTCGGTGGAGACCACCTCGGGGCTCTCGACGTAGTCGATCTGCTGACGCAGCTTGGAGTGCAACGACACCCGCCGCAGGTAGTCGTTCAGCTCGTCCTTGGTCGCCGGGTTCTCCAACGTCAGGTGCAGCACGGCGAGGGAGACGTCGGGGGTCGGCACCCGGATCGCCGATCCGGTCAGCTTGCCCGCAAGCGCAGGGAGCGCACGGGCGACCGCCTTGGCGGCCCCGGTCTCGGTGATCACCATGTTCAGCACGGCGCTGCGGCCCCGGCGATCGCCCTTGTGGAAGTTGTCGATGAGGTTCTGGTCGTTGGTGAACGAGTGCACGGTCTCGACATGGCCGCGCACGATGCCGTAGGCCTCGTCGACCGCGTGCAGCACCGGGGTGATCGCGTTGGTCGTGCAGGACGCCGCGGACAGGATCCGGTCGGCGTCCTCGATCGTGCCGTGGTTGATGCCGTGCACGATGTTCTTCAGCGCGCCCTTGCCCGGTGCGGTCAACAGCACACGCGCGACGCCACGCGCGCGGAGGTGCTGCGACAGGCCTTCCTCGTCGCGCCAGCGGCCGGTGTTGTCCACGACGATCGCGTCGCGGATGCCGTACGCGGTGTAGTCGACCGACGCCGGGTCGTCGGAGTAGATCAGCTGGATCCGCGTACCGTTGACGATCAGCTGCGACGCCTCCTCGTCGACCTCGACGGATCCCTCGAACCTCCCGTGCACCGAGTCGCGCAGCAGCAGCGAGGCGCGCTTGACGAGGTCGTTCCCTGAGCCGCGGCGCACCACGATCGCACGCAGCCGCAGTCCGCTCCCGCCGCTGGTGTGGGCGATGAGGATGCGGGCGAGCAGGCGCCCGATGCGACCGAAGCCGTACAGCACGACGTCGGTGGGCTCGGCGGCCACGGCGTCCAACGCGGGCGCGAGCGCCGCACGCAGGTAGTCGTCGAGCGCGCCACCGGAGGCTTCGTGGTCGCCGATCAGCCTGGCGACGTCGATCGACGCGGCGCCTGGGGAGAGCTCGCGCAGCGCCTCCAGCATCCCGAGCGTGTCCTCCAGGCGCAGCCGGGCGTGGCCGAGCTGCGCGACGCGGTCGTGCACCTCCAGCAGGCCCGTGGTCGAGAGGCCGAGCAGCCGGTGCCCGTGCAGCGAGGTGACCACGCCGTTCTCGCGGCGGAGCGCGCCGATGAGCGGGATCATCCGCTCGGCCAGTTCTTCTCGCGTCGTCCATTCGTCGTGCCGGGCGGCGAAGTCGTTCATCTGCGTCCTTGCATGCATGATCGAGCACCGCGGGTGTGCGGTGCAGGGGGACACGGGGCCGAGCCGCCCCGCACTGTCCAGCGTACGCGCTCAGACGGATGCTTCCGTCTCGGGCTCCGGCACGCGCACCGGATGCGCGACGCCCCCGGTGCGCAGGAACACGACGATCCAACTCAGGATCAGCACGCCGGCGATCAGCTCGACCGCCGTGAGGTTGTAGTAACCGGTGGCGAAGAACACGCCCAGCAGAGCGATGACCGCGACGTACACCCAGCCGAGCACCACGAACACCCGCGGCATCTCCGGCACGAACCAGGGCAGCCCGATCACGACGACGGCGAAGATCACCGCCATGCCGGTGGCGACGGTGTTGTGCACCACGAAGAACAGGTCGACCGGGAAGACCCCCACGAGCGCCAGCAGGATGCCGATCAGCACGAACCCCACGCGGACGATGCGCCGGCCGCGACGCTGCTCATGGGTGCCCGTGGGCAACCATGCCGTGGCGAACCGGGCGATCGTGGCCACGATGATCCCCGCGATGATCAGTGTGAGGTTGAACACCGGCGCAGAGGACATGTACGACTGGCCGAGCGCCGAGAGGTTGTCGCGCCACCAGTGCTTGTCATTCGATGTGAGCATGCTGCCGAACGCGCCGACCACGAGGAACACCGACAGCACGAGCGAGAGCGACGGCGGACTGAGCTCGGCGGCGCTGAGGAAGCAGACGTACGCGGTCAGCGCGAGGGCGACCCCCACCAGCAGCGCGCCCGGGAAGCTGTAGACCGGGGCGTCCTGGAAGCACAGCTCGAGCAGCGTCGCCACTCCGAGCCAGCCCAGCAGCGCGACCGCCGCATGCGCGAGGCCGATCGCGAGCAGATCCCACCAGCGCAGCCGCTCACCGACGAGGGCAAAGCCGTCCGGCGGGTTCCAGTCAGGGGCCTCGCGCAGCGCGAACCGGCCGGCGAAGAAGCTCAGCCCGGCGACGACCGCGCCGCTGACGGCGGCGAAGTGCCCGACCGATCCGACGCCGACGATCGCCAGCTCCCTGCCCCAGAACGCCGGGAGGGCGACCACGAATCCGAGCACGAAGAACGCGGCGCCCACCAGGAGCGCCAGATCCTCGAGCGCCGCCCGCGGCGATGCGCCGTCGAGTCGTGCGCCCAGCATCCGCAGCGCCCGGGCCCCGAATCCCTTCATGGTTCCTCCGACACACAGCGTAGGGTCTCGCACGTCCCGTCCGCGCCCGATGTCGCACACGGCATAGCCTCTTAGTCATGATGACTTCCTTCTCCGCCCGCGCCGTGCTGCTCGACATGGACGGCACCCTTGTCGACTCGACCGAGGTCGTCGAACGGCTCTGGCTGGAATGGGCCGCACCGCACGGCCTCGACCCCGTCCGGGTGCTTGAGGTGGTGCACGGCCGGCAGGGGTATCAGAGCATGGCCATCCTGCTGCCCGAGCGCCCGCACGCGCAGAACATCGCCGAGAACGAGGAGATGCTCGCCACCGAGGCCGGCGACGTGGACGGCGTCGTCGAGGTGCCTGGCGCCGCCGACCTGCTGCGGGCGCTCGCGCCCTACCCGCACACGATCGTGACCTCGGCGGATGTGCGTCTGATGCGCGCCCGGATGGATGCCGCGGGGCTGCCGATCCCCGCGCTGCACGTCACGGCCGAGGACGTCTCCGCCTCCAAGCCGCACCCCGAGGGCTTCCTGCTGGGCGCCTCGCGGCTCGGCGTCGCCCCGGCGGACTGCGTGGTCTTCGAGGACTCCGAGGCGGGCATCACCGCGGCCAGGGCCGCCGGCATGCGCGTGATCGGCGTCGGCGCGGCGTCGGCGACCTTCGGTCCCGACGCCGTCGTGCCCGACCTGACCGGCGTCACGGTGACGTCGGATGCCGGCATCCTGACCCTCACCCTCCCCTGAGCCGCCCCGATGGGTCGCCTGTGCAGGGAACTCTCCCGCCTTTTCTCGCAGATGTGACACCTCGCCCAAGGGCAGGCCACCGAGGGG
>JBASAE010000422.1:0-4984 GCA_049654285.1 Microbacterium sp. | reverse complement strand
GCCCCCCTCGCCGACGCGCTGCCGCCGACCGCCGACGGCCCTCTCACCGATGCGCCCCCGCCGACCTCCGACGACGTCCCCGTCGAGTGGTCGCCGCCCGAGCCGGCTCCGAAGAAGCGACGGCTGGGCCTCTGGATCGGCATCGGCGTCGCCGCCGCGGCCCTCGCCGCGGCCGGGGTGTCGACGATCCTCATCGCCCCGGGGACCACGGTCGCCGGGATCCCGGTCGGCGGGATGACCCAGGGCGCCGCCGCCGAGGCCATCAGCTCCCAGATCGCGCAGACCGAGGTGCACCTGACGGGCGACGACGACGCCACCCTCAGCGGCGCGTCGCTCGGCGCGCAGATCGAAGCCCAGGCCCTCGCCGCGCAGGCCTTCTCCGACCGTCCGATGTGGAAGATCGGCTCGTGGATGGGCGACGCGATCCCCGCCACCGTCACCCTCGACCCGCAGACCGCCGAGAGCGCCCTGCGTGCCGCCGTGCCCTCCGGCTACACCGACGCCGTCGACGCCACCGTCGCGTTCGACTCCGCGAAGAACGCATACGTCAGCACCCCGGCGCAGCCCGGCACCGGTGTCGACCTGCCCGCGCTGACCTCGGCCTTCGACTCCGCCGTCGCGAAGAACGAGAAGGCCTTCGACTTCACGGTCACGCCCGCCGAGACACCGGCCGCGATCACCACCGAGGACGCCGCCGCACTGACCGAGAAGCTGAACGCGATGCTCGGTACCGTCGGGTTCTACGTCGGCACCGAGCGCACCGTCCCCGTCGCTGCCGCGACCGCGGCATCCTGGTTGACGGTGCAGGACGTCGAGGGAACGCTGCAGGTCACGGCCGACCCGCAGGCGATCCAGAAGGTGGTCGCCACCCTGCCCGGCGCGGTCAATCGGGAACCGGTGAACGCGGTCAACGTGGTCGACTCCGGAGGCGACGTGCTCCGCGAGATCACGGCCGGCGTCACCGGCCGCGTGGTCGGGGACACCTCGAAGGTCGCCGACGCGTTCGCCGCGCAGCTCGCCGAGGGGAAGGGTCAGTACGCCCTCGGCGTCACCGAGACGCCGTTCGAGTCCACGAACCTGTTCCGACGCATCGAGGTCGACCTCGGTGCGCAGATGACCTACCTGTTCGAGAACGAGCAGGTCGTGCGATCCTGGGCGATCTCCTCCGGCATGGACGCCACGCCCACCCACCAGGGCGAGTTCCGCGTCTACGCGCATGTGGAGATTCAGGACATGAAGGGCGAGAACGCCGACGGCACGCCGTACGTCACCGAGGACGTGCCGTGGGTCACCTACTTCAACGGCGACGAGGCCTTCCACGGCACGTACTGGCACGAGAACTTCGGCAACCAGATGAGCCACGGCTGCGTGAACATGCCGATCGGCGCGGCCGAGTACCTCTACAACTGGGCACCCACGGGGCTCGAGGTCTGGGTGCACGGGTAAGACCCACGTCCCGCCCGCCCCGCGAGGAGCGCCGGTGGACCTGCCGAGGGACGCGAATGGAACAGGCATCTCTGCCGTCCGGCGGCGCCGGTCCATCCGTCATACCGGTGCACGGAGGGGAACCGCACGAGATCCATCCGCGCCGCGGTGAAGGGCACGGAGACGAGGGAGGGGCGGATGCCGAAGCATCCGCCCCTCCCTCGCTACGGGTTCAGAGCGCGTCGATCACGGCGTTCAGGGTCGCGGACGGGCGCATCACCGCGTCGACCTTCGCCTCGTCGGGGCGGTAGTAGCCGCCGATGTCGGCGGGCGTCCCCTGCACGGCGTTCAGCTCGCCGACGATCTTCTGCTCATCGGCGGACAGGGCCGCGGCGATCGGCGCGAACGCTGCCGCGAGCTCGGCATCCGCGGTCTGCTTCGCCAGCTCCTGCGCCCAGTACAGGGCGAGGTAGAAGTGGCTGCCACGGTTGTCGATCGTCCCGAGCGCACGGCCCGGGGAGCGGTCCTCCTCGAGGAAGGTGCCGGTCGCGGCATCCAGCGTCTCGGCGAGCACCCGGGCCTTCTCATTGCCGGTGCGGTCGGCGAAGTGCTCCAGCGATGCGGCCAGCGCGAAGAACTCGCCCAGCGAGTCCCAGCGCAGGTAGTTCTCCTCGACCAGCTGCTGCACGTGCTTCGGTGCCGAGCCGCCCGCGCCGGTCTCGAACAGCCCGCCACCGGCGAGCAGCGGCACGATCGAGAGCATCTTCGCGCTGGTGCCGACCTCGAGGATCGGGAACAGGTCGGTCAGGTAGTCGCGCAGCACGTTCCCGGTCACCGAGATGGTGTCCTCGCCCTTGCGCAGGCGGGCCAGCGTGTACCGCGTCGCCTCCTCCGGGGCGAGGATCGTGATCGTCAGCCCCTTGGTGTCGAGCGTTGCGAGACCCTGGTGCACCTTGGCGATGATCTGCGCGTCGTGCGAGCGGTTCGCGTCGAGCCAGAACACGGCCGGCGCACCCGTCGCGCGGGCACGGGTGACGGCGAGCTTGACCCAGTCCATCACCGGGATGTGCTTGGTCTGCGTGGCCCGCCAGATGTCTCCGGCGCCGACCTCGTGCTCGATCAGCACGGTGTCCTCGCCGTCGAGCACCTGCACGACACCCGCCGCCGCGATCTCGAAGGTCTTGTCGTGGCTGCCGTACTCCTCGGCGGCCTGCGCCATCAGACCCACGTTCGGAACGGTGCCGATCGTCGCGGGGTCGAGCGGACCGTTCGCGATCACGTCGTCGAGCACGGTCTGGTACACGCCCGCATAGGAGGAGTCCGGGATGACGGCGATCGTGTCGTCCTCGCCGCCGTCGACACCCCACAGCTTCCCGCCGTTGCGGATCAGCGCGGGCATCGAGGCGTCCACGATCACGTCGCTCGGCACGTGCAGGTTCGTGATGCCCTTGTCGGAGTTGACGTACGACAGGCGGGGGCCCTGCCCGATTGCACGCTGGAACGCCGCCGCGATCTCGTCGCCGCCGGCGACGCCGGACAGACCCGCGAGGATCGAGCCGAGGCCGTCGTTGGCGCTGAGCCCGGCCGCGGTGAGCTGCTCCCCGTACTGCGCGAAGACGTCCGCGAAGAACGCCTTCACGACGTGGCCGAAGATGATCGGGTCGCTGACCTTCATCATCGTGGCCTTGAGGTGCACCGAGTAGAGCACGTCATCGGCCTTGGCGGCCGCGAGCGTGTCGGCGAGGAAGGCATCGAGAGCGGCGGCCGAGAGGAACGTCGCGTCGACGATCTCGCGCGGCAGCACCTTCAAGCCCTCCTTGAGCACGGTGACGGTGCCGTCGGCGGCGATGTGCCGGAAGCTCAGCACATCGTCGTGGGCGGCGACCCACGAGCGCTCGTTGTGCTTGAAGTCGTCGTGACCCATGGTCGCCACGCGGGTCTTCGAGCCCTCGGCGAAGGGCTTGTTGCGGTGCGGATGCTTCTTGGCGTAGTTCTTCACCGCGAGCGGGGCGCGGCGGTCGCTGTTGCCCTCGCGCAGCACGGGGTTCACGGCCGACCCCTTGATGCGGTCGTAGCGGGCGCGCACGTCCTTCTCGTCGAGCGACTGGGGCTCGTCCGGGAAGTCGGGGATGTCGTACCCCTTCTGCTGCAGCTCGGCGATCGCGGCCTTCAGCTGCGGGATGGATGCCGAGATGTTCGGCAGCTTGATGATGTTGGCCTCGGGCAGCGTGGCCAGGCCCCCGAGCTCCGCAAGCGCGTCGCCCGTCTGCTGCTCGGGTGTGAGCTTCTGCGGGAAGGCGGCGAGGATGCGCCCGGCGAGCGAGATGTCGCGGGTCTCGACCTCGATGCCCGCCTGTCCCGTGTAGGCCTTGACGATCGGGAGGAACGACGCGGTGGCCAGTGCAGGCGCCTCGTCCGTGTGGGTGTAGATGATGGCGTCGTCGGTCACCGGATGCTCCGTTTCACTGCGGCTTTTATCTCGATACCAAGATACCTGAGCACGAACACCGGATCATTCCGCTGAGGATGCCGAAAGGCGTTAGCCTGGGAGCATGTCGGAACTGCGCGTGGTCGAACTCTCCGCCGCGACGATCGTCGCGGTGAACAATCTGTCTCTCAAACCGGGCCAGGAGCAGTTCCTCGCCCCGGTCTCCTACGGGATAGCAGCAACCGTGGTCAACCCGCAGACCAGCTGGCAGCGGGTGGTGCTCGACGGCGATCAGGTCGTCGGGTTCGTCAGCGCGAGCTTCGACCCGAGCGCCCCGGAGGAGCACTTCCGCAGCGTGCTGTGGCGCATCAACGTCGACGCAGACGCTCAGGGCAGTGGCGTGGGCCGGTTCGCCGTCCAGTCGCTGCTCGACGAGGCACGGGCGCGCGGAGTGGATCACGTCGACGTGATCTACGAGGCCGGCGAAGGCGGACCGGAGGCGTTCTTCCGTCGGGTCGGTTTCGTGCCCGTGGGCGAGACCGAGTACTCCGAGGTGATCGCCGAGATACGCCTGGGCGCATAGCCGCCGCCCCATTCCTTCAGACCCCCCGACCGGCGGCGGAGTCTCGGATCCCCTCCCCCACCGAGGCTCCGTCGCCACCTTTCCCGTGGTGCCGCCCGGCCTGTCCCGAGGATCAGGCCGCCCCGTGGACGTGAGAGTCAGGGACGGCGGCGGAAGGCGTCGGTCGCGTTGCGGATGGCGTCCGCGCTGAGGGCGATCGCCTCGGCACCGCGCTCCAGAGCGGTCTGGGCCGCATCCTGCCAGGTCGGACGGGGCCCGCGGCCGGCGGCGCCCGACGCACTCTCGGCCTCGGCGAAGGCCCGCTCCAGTGCCGTCACCGCCTCGCGGTAGGCGCTGAACTCTCCGGGGGTGATCCGCTTGGCCTCGGGATTCGGGCGGGTGTGGGCGGCGTGCGACTGCGCAGCGAAGAAGGCCATGGTGGCGGGAGCGCTGCCATCGGTCATCTGCGGAAAGGCGAGCACCCGGGCGGGATCGGTCTCGTACTGCATCCACGCGCGATTTATCGTGTCGTGCGCGGCGAACAGCCGCTCCAGCGGATCGCCCGGCGT
>JBASAE010000421.1:0-3082 GCA_049654285.1 Microbacterium sp. | reverse complement strand
GCGTCTGGCCGAGACCACGAGCACCCGTCGCCCCGCCCGGACCAGCTCCCCGAGCGCGTTGATCACGGTCTGGGTTCCGCCGGTGCCCGGCAGCGTCGCGACGACCAGGGAGTGCCCGGAGACGATGCGCGCGAGCACCGCCTCCTGCTCCGGATCGGCGTCGAGGAGGAGCGTGTCGGACGCCGGCGCCCGCTCATCCGGCCCGGTGAACGCCGGTGCGGGGCGCTGCGAGGTGACCCGCTCACGGTCGTCGATGTGCCCGGCGAGGGCGTTCAGGACCGGATGGTCGAGGGAGCTCAGGTCGCGTGCCATCGGGCCGCCCACCTCGGCGAAGGTCGAGACCACCAGCCGGGGCTGCACCGAGAACGTGTCGACGTGGCGGGTGAGCGCTCGCAGCTGGTCGATCACCGGCTGCGGCTTGAAGATGCCGCCGTCGTAGGCGAGCGCGGCGAGACCGGCCGCGTCGATGCTCAGCCCGAAGTGCTCGCGCGCGATGCGGACGAGCTCCGGGTTGACCTCGAAGGCGCCGTGCAGCTTGAGCTCGAAGTCGGTGTGGTGGCGACGGATCGCCAGCGGACGCAGCAGCACCGGGGCGGAGAAGTCGGCTCCGCCGATGCGCCAGTGCGCGATGCCGACCGCCAGGCGCACGGCGTCGATGCCGCGGACGGTGCGCAGCTCGGTGTTCCGCGAGGTGATGCGCTCGGCGGCGAGCCGGGCGGTGCGCAGGCCGACCTCGTCGCGGAACAGGTTCGACAGCAGGGTGGATCGCCCGGTGATGAACTGCGGCAGGCTGCCGGGGTGCGCCTTGGAGATGTCGATGCCGGCCTCGCCGCTGTCGCGGAAGGCCGTCAGCGATGAGGGGCCGCCCAGCTCGGCGGCCTCGGCGCGCAGCCGCGCGCGCTCCGCCTCGGCGGCGTGCGCGATGTCGACGCCCGTTCCGGATTCACCGAGCTCTCCGAGGGTCACCGCGACCTCGCTCTCCGCACCCGGCCCGGGGGTCGCCTCACGTCGCCACACACGTCACAGACTAGGCGGGCATGGGGCTCACGGCGGGCATTCCCGGCCGGTTCTGCGGGATTCTCTGCGCTTTCCAGGCCTTTCGGGGATCCACTAGCCATCCACATATGGATATCAGACACTTTCTTTCCGCAGATGCCGTGGATCACGGCGTATGAGCATCCGTCACTCGTCCCCCCGCGCGACAGGATGGATCCATGACCTCCTACCGCTACGATTTCGCGCCGACGCCGTTCGGCGATGCCCTCGCGGTGTTCTCCGACGACGGGCTGGTGTGGTTCGACATCCCCGAGGACGCGGATCCGACGCTGCCCTGGCTCCTCGACGAGGTCGGCCGTCGCCTCGACGATCTGCCCCGCCCCGATCCCGGTGCCGCGGACGAGATCGCGCACCTGCTCGACGAGTACTTCGAGGGGGTGCCGGTCCGGTTCGACGAGCACCTCCGGCTGGACTGGCGGCTGATCGACGGCTTCCCGCGCGCAGCGCTGCAGAGCGTCTGCGACATCGCATGGGGACAGACCCTCAGCTACGGCGAGGTCGCCGTGCTGGCCGGCAGCCCCGGCGCCGCCCGCGCCGTCGGGACGGCCTGCCGCAACACGCCGTTCTCGGTCGTCGTGCCGGTGCATCGGGTGATCCGCTCCGACGGCTCCCCCGGCCACTACGGCGCGCACCCCGAGCGCAAGCGGTTCCTGCTCGATCTGGAACGCCATGCCGCGCACGAGCGACGAGAGAGCGGCGGGACGGCCGACGAGGCGCGGTGATAGTGTCGTCGCTACGACAGAGGGGCAGGCGATGCCGCCGTCCGAAAGCTGGGACTCGTGAGCACGACGAATCAGACGGATGCCGCAGAGCAGCTCGTCGCCGACGCGGTGCGCGAGCTCTCCCGGCGCACCCGTTTCCCGGTCGCGTTCGGCGGCCTCATCGAGGACGGCGTGGTGTCGGTCACCACCATCTTCGGCAACCGGACGCACAGCCTCGACGGGCTGAAGGTGCGGCCCGAGCGCGGTCTCGGCGGCCGGGCGATGACCGAGCTCCGACCGCGGATGACGAGCAACTACCGCACCTCGCAGCAGATCACACACGACTACGACGTGTTCGTCCTCGGCGAGGGGCTCCGCACGCTGCTGGCCATTCCGATCGTGGTCTCCGGCCGGCCGCGCGGCGTGCTGTACGCCGGAGCCTGGGAGGAGTCGCAGATCGGCGGGGTCACCACGGCCCCCGCCATCACGGTCGCGCAATCCGTCGCCACGGAGCTGCGCATCCGTGACGAGGTCGAGCGCCGGTTGCGCGCCATCCCTCCGGCCCCGACGCTGAGCGCCGCGCATCGTGAGGAACTGCGCGGCAGCTTCGCCGAGCTGCGCAGTGTGGCGGCGTCCGTCGCCGACGCTGCTCTGCGCGAACGGCTCACCGCCGTCGAGGATCGCCTGCTCGCCCTCGCCGCCGAGGCCGCTCCGCCGTCCACCTCCCCGGTTCCCGTCGTACGGTTGTCGCCCCGCGAGCTCGACGTGTTGTCCTGCGTCGCCCTGGGAGCCAGCAACGCCGAGATCGGAGCCCGGCTGAACCTGCGCGAAGGCACCGTCAAGGCGTATCTGGGCACCGCGATGGCGAAACTCGACGCGTCGACCAGGCATGCCGCCGTCGCCAAGGCGCGCCGGGCGGGCCTTCTGCCCTAGCGACGGTACGGGAAGACGTCGTCCGGCGAGGCGAGACTCCGCCACAGCCGCCCGTCGCCGTGCCCGGGAACTGCACAGGGACTGCGGCTATTGTCGATAGCGGTCGCTTCCTGCGACCCCGGACGAGGTCGGCCAGTACCCGGAAAGCGAAAAGACTGGTCCGAAAGGACCGCATCATGTCTTGGATAGTGCTCATTCTCTCGGGTCTCCTCGAAGCCGTCTGGGCGACGGCGCTCGGAAAGTCCGAGGGGCTGACGAAACTCTGGCCGAGCGTGATCTTCTTCACCGCCTGCGTCGCCTCGATGTTCGGGCTGGGCTGGGCGATGCGGGAGATCCCGACCGGCGTCGCCTATGCGATCTGGGTGGGGATCGGCGCCTCTCTCACCGTGGTC
>JBASAE010000420.1:0-1671 GCA_049654285.1 Microbacterium sp. | reverse complement strand
GGCAAGCTGCACCTCTCGCCCGGCCCAGAGACCGCGGCCCGGGGGAAGCGCCGCGCGCCGCCAGGCCGCGCGCTCCGGCCGCAACTCCACCACCTCGGCGATGAGGGCGGACAGGTCATGGCGGAGCAAGGTCTCCGGGCCGGCCGCGATCACATGCACGCCGGCCGCGGGGCCGACCCGGAGAATCATTCTCAGCCGCTCGACGTCTTCGCCCCCCGACGTCCAACCTGAGAACAGTCGGGGCTCATCGAGCAGCAGCAGGATGCGGCTGCTCACCGACCCGGGCAGCCCGACGGTCGTGCGCAACGCAGGGAAGTCGCGCCCCGCATGCGCCGCGATGGCCATCGACCGCTCGCTGATGCGCGCACAGAGCGCGATGAGCAGTCGGCGAACGCGGTAGCCGTCATCCCCGTCCACCACGGCACCGACGTGTCCCAGCGCAGCGAGATCGTCCAGCTCCGCTCCGACCGCATACACTTCGACCGGCACGCCTTCACGGGTGAACGCGGCCGAGATCGCGAGCGTCCGCAGCGCCGTGGTCCTCCCGCTGAGGGCGGACCCGAGGATGCCGAGGTGGCGATGCTCGTCCGGCGCGAACACGGCGACGCTCTGAGTGGCATCCTGGGGGTCCTCCTGCATGCCGAGGGCGATCCGGCAGTCGTCCTGCGTGAGCAGGTCCAGCAGATCGTAGTCGGTGGAGAGCTCACCCGGGAGCCGGATGCCGGACGCAGAGGGGCGCGCCGCGAACGCCGATGCGATGCCGGCGACGAGCATATGGGAATCGGTCTCTCCCGCGAGGGCGACGCTCCGGTCGATCGTCGCCCTCCCGTCGCGAGGCCTCTCCTCACCGAAGCCGAAGTCCGCGGCCGTCGCGGCGGCGAGCGTGCGCCGGGATGCCGCCCACCCGTCGCCGTATGCGCTCTGGAACTCCTCGATCCGTCCCCGCGCCAGTCGGATCGCGCGCCCGGGGATCCGAGGCGGGATGGCTGCGGCGCGCTCCGAGGAGATGAGCGCCCGGCTGTCCTCGGCGTCGGCCGTGCGTAATGCCACCGTGGTGCGCGCAGACCGACGGACATCCTCCGGCAGCAGCGACGGACGCTGGCTGGCGAGGATCAGGCTCACCCCGGCCTGGGCCTGGTTCGCGATCCGGGTGAGTGCGAGCAGCAGGCCCGGGTGCTCGGCCTCGATCCCCGTCGCCTCGTCGATGACGACGATCAGGCGATGCGATCGCCGCTGCTGTGCGCTCAGCTGGCGGGCCGCGTTGCGCAGCTGGATGAGCAGCCGCTCGGCGCCCTGGGGCGTCAGGTCGTTCACATGGGCGACCGTGTGCGGCAGCTCGTCGAGGGGCGCGAACGCGGCACCGCCGCGGAAGTCCACGAGGACGAGACCCAGCTGATCCGGCGGGTAGGAGGAGGCCAGGCTCAGCAGCAGGGACCGCAGGAACGCGGTCTTGCCGGATCCGGTGGCGCCGCCGACGATCGTGACGGGAGCATCGACGAAGGAGAGCGTCCGTTCCCCGGTCGAGCCGATCACAGCGGACAGCGGGTTTCCGCCCTGCAGCATCGCCCTGCCGCGCTCCCATCTCCCCTCGATCACCCGCGGGGACTCCGCGACGTCCCGGCCGATCAGATCGATGAGGTCGATGTTCGTGGGCGGGGCCACGGCGCGGTG
>JBASAE010000419.1:0-8297 GCA_049654285.1 Microbacterium sp. | reverse complement strand
GCCTCGGGGGCGATGACGCGACCCGCATCCTGCCCTCCACCACGCCGCTGCCCACCGACGAGACCCAGGCGGTCGAGCCGGGGCGCAAGAAGCGCAGCCCGTGGACCTGGCCGCTGATCGCGCTGATCGCGCTGCTGCTGCTGGCGCTGGGCGGGACCCTGCTCGCCTGGTTCAACAACAACGACAAGCCGGGGCCGGTGGAGTCCTCGGCCACCCAGTCCCAGACGCCGACCCCGAAGCCCACGAAGTCGACGCCGCCGCCGGTCGCGACGGTCGACATCGCCGGGCTCGGCCTCATCGACAAGACCTGCAACGAGGCCACCGGCATCCTGATCGACAACGGCTTCCCGAAGGACGGGATCACCTGCGCCGAGGGGAACCCGGCGGGCACCGAGGAGCAGCAGAGCCTGGTCTACAAGATCGATCCGTCCGGAGGCCCCGTCAAGGTGACCACACCGGTCACGCTGACCGTCTACGCCGGCCAGACCGCGATCCCGACCCCGACCGATGAGCCCGCCCTCAGCGGCGAGCCGGTCGCGGGCTCGACGGTCACGCTCAGCTGGGGCGCCGGCTTCCAGTGCCCCAACGGGTACCAGCCCGCCGGCTACAGCGTGCTGCTGGCCAACGCGACATGGGTGGACGGCGACGGCAACTTCCCCGACACCATCCGCTCGGCCGAGATCGTCATCGGCGACGCCGTCGGCCAGCAGGTCACCGCCAGCTACGCCGGTCTCTGCAAGAGCGTCGAAGGCGGCACGCGCACCTCCGACCAGTCCCCGCAGCTCTCCGAGACGATCGTCGCCGCCGACCCCGGTCCCACCCCCGGCAGCGGCGAGAACACGCCTCCCGCCGCCGGGTAATCTGTACTGAGTCGAGCCGTCATGGGGGGAGAGCAGTCCGTGTCTGCAGAGCCGCACATCCTCGCGGATCGCTACCGCGTCGACGAGCTCATCGGGCGCGGCGGCATGGCGAAGGTGTTCCGCGGCCAGGATCTGGTGCTCGGCCGCGAGGTGGCGATCAAGATCCTCGACCCCGAGCTCGCCCGGGACGCGGCGTTCCGATCGCGATTCCGGCTGGAGGCGCAGGCGGCGTCGCGCATGTCGCACCCGTCGATCGTGCGGGTGTTCGACGCCGGCGACCCCTCGGTGGACGCCGCCGGATCGGGTTCGGACGAGCCGCCGTACATCGTCATGGAGCTCGTGCGCGGCACCCTGCTGAAGGACGTCATCGCGAACGGCCCCGTCGCTGCCTCGGATGCGGTGCGCTACACCGACGGCATCCTCGAGGCGCTGGACTACTCGCACCGTGCCGGCGTCGTGCATCGCGACATCAAGCCCGGCAACGTGATGATCACCGACGACGGCAAGGTCAAGGTGATGGACTTCGGCATCGCGCGCGCGGTCTCGGACTCCTCGTCGACCGTCGCCGAGACGACGCAGATCATCGGCACCGCAGCGTACTTCTCCCCCGAGCAGGCCAAGGGCGAGCCGGTGGACGCCCGCACCGACGTCTACTCTACGGGCGTCGTGCTGTACGAGCTGCTCACCGGCCGTCAGCCGTTCCGCGGCGAGTCCCCGGTCGCGGTGGCGTATCAGCACGTCAGCGAGACGCCCCTGCCGCCCACCGAGGTGAACGACCAGGCGCCGCGTGCGCTCGACCCGGTCGTGCTGCGGGCGATGGCGAAGGACCCGTACCAGCGCTTCCCGGATGCGGCGAGCTTCCGCGCCGCCCTCGACGACGCGGCGACCGGCCACGCTCCCACGAAGCGGCAGCTCGGCGCGCTGACCAGCGAGCTCTACGGGCCCAGCCCGAGGCAGGCGCAGGAGACGGCTCGCTCGCTGCGCCAGCTCAGCACCGACACCACGATGACACGCACGCAGGCCGGCCCGCCCGTCGCCTGGATCTGGACGGGCGTGGCGCTCCTCGCCGTCCTGCTCATGTCGCTGCTGTTCTGGGTGATCTCGATGAGCATGCGGCCGCCGGAGGTGCCGACCACGAATCGTGTGGTGCCCGACCTCGTGAACATGAAGATCGACGCCGCGCAGCAGAAGCTCGAGGATCTCGAGCTCGATCCCACGATCGTGCACGAGGCCAACGCCGACATCGCAGCCGATCGCGTGATCCGCACGGACCCGGCGAGCGGGCAGACCGTCCCGCCCGGCGAGACGGTGACGGTGTACGTCTCCTCCGGCGCCGAGAAGGTGAAGGTGCCCACGCTGGAGGGGCTCGCCCTCGAGGACGCCAAGAAGGCCATCACCGATGCCGGCCTGGTGGTCGGCATGCAGCGGCAGCAGAACAAGCCGGGCACCAAGGCCGGGACGGTGCTCAGCGCCAGTGCGGCGGCCGACACCGAGGTCGCCCCGAAGACCGTGATCGACCTGGTGGTCGCCAGCGGCATGGTGACGGTGCGCGATCAGCGCGGCTTCACCCTCGACGCCTCGACCCGGGAGCTGAACGAACTCGGGCTCACCGTGAACCCGGTGCCGCTGGACGACTGCCCCGCCACAGACCCGCCCACCGTCCGGTCCATGTCGGTGTCACCGGGCGACGTGGCCTACGACGCGACGATCGACCTGCACTACTGCGCCGCGAAGGATCAGCAGCAGTAGCCGGCGCCGCTCGGATCAGGGCGCGGGGACCCCGCCCGGCAAGGTCCGCAGCCAGTTGCCCAGCAGGGTGCGCCCGTGCGGCGTGAGGATGCTCTCCGGATGGAACTGCACGCCCACGAGGGGGAGGTCCTCGTGGGCCAGGGCCATCACGGTCCCCTCGGGGGTGCGCGCGGTCACCCGCAGCTCGGCGGGGAGGTCGTCCTCGGCGAGCGCGAGCGAGTGGTAGCGTCCGGCGTCGAACGGCGAGGGGATGCCGGCGAACAGCGCCGACCCGTCGTGCAGGGTGGGCGAGGTCATGCCGTGCATGAGCTCGGGGGCCGCGACCACCGGTGCGCCGAAGGCCGCACCGATCGCCTGATGGCCGAGGCAGACGCCAAGCAGCGGCATCCGCCGGGACGCCGCCGACCGCACGACGTCGATCGACGCACCGGCGTCCTGCGGCGTGCCGGGCCCCGGGGAGATCAGCACGGCGTCGTACGCCGACAGCAGGTCGCAGACGTCGCCCTCGGCATCCGCCTCGACCATGTCGACCCGGGCGCCGAGCTCGCGCAGGTAGCCGATCAGGGTGTGCACGAAGCTGTCGTGGTTGTCGACCACCAGAACGCGGGGAGACGGCGGGGCGGTCATGGCAGGAGTCTATAGACTTGCCCCATGGCACGTTCCCGTACTCCCGAAGAGCCGACCGCGCGCGCGGAGGGCGACGACGCCCCCAACGCCGTGTGGTTCAAACCGCTCATGATCGGCTTCATGCTTCTCGGCCTGGTGTGGATCCTGGTCTACTACATCTCCGGCACCACCTACCCGATCCCGGGCATCTCGGGATGGAACCTCGCGATCGGCCTCGGCATCGCGCTGATCGGGTTCCTGATGACGACCCGCTGGCGCTGACCGCAGTCGGGGAATCACACCGTTGTCATTCTCCCCACCTGTGCACAAGCCTGTGGATAACTAACGGAAGACGCCCGCGAGAATGAGGGCGGGCGGAACGAACGCGACGATCGCGATCAGCGCGAGCACCACCGCGACCAGCAGCACGATCTGCAGCGTGCGCTGCTCACGCCGCCGGGTGCGGGTGAAGATGTAGGCGACCAGCGCGCCGACCAGCACACCGCCCAGGTGTGCCTGCCAGGAGATGCCGCTGACGAACACGCCGAACGCGAAGTTGACCCCGAGCACCACGAGGATGCTGGTCACGTTCGCCCCGAGGTGTCGTCCGATGATGAGCAGCGCCGCCATCAGGCCGAAGATCGCACCGGAGGCACCCACGACCGCGGTGCCCGGAGCCAGGCACGCGGCCATCACCGATCCGCCCAGTCCGCTGATCAGGTAGAGGGCGACGTACCGCCAGCGGCCGAGCACCGGTTCCAGGCTGCGCCCGATCATCCACAGCGCGAGCATGTTCAGCGCGAGATGGATGAAGCCGCCGTGCACCAGCAGGGCGGTCAGCAGCCGCCAGGGCTCGAAGGGATACACCGAGAGGTTCGGGTAGAGGTACGGTGCGGCGAACATCAGCGCGCCCGTGATCGACCCGCCGAGTCCCGGGATCATCGCCAGCAGGCTCACCGCGGAGGTGATCGCGATGATCGCATAGGTCGCCAGCGGGCGGGTGTCGCGCACGGCGACCAGGGCCCCTCCCTGCCGACGGCGGGCACGGCGCTGCGCGGACGTCTCGTTCTTGCGCTGCGCGGCCATGCACTCGGGGCAGACCACCCCGACGGGCCCCTGCGTCTGGCACTCGGGGCAGATGGTGCGCAGGCACCGCTGGCAGAGCACGAAGCTCTGCCGATCCGGATGCCGGTAGCAGTAGTTCTCGCGGTTGGCGGTGAACTCAGGTGTCGTCATCCGGATCGGCTCGGCTTTGTCGGGAGGGATCAGGACGCGGCGACGTCGATCGAGTGCAGCACGACCGGCTCGACGGGACGGTCGCCCGCACCGGTCGGAACGGCCGAGATGGCGTCGACGACGGCCTTGGAGGCGTCGTCCACGACGGCGCCGAAGATCGTGTGCTTGCCCTGGAGCCACGGGGTCGGGTCCGTGGTGATGAAGAACTGCGAGCCGTTGGTGCCCTCGACGGCGCCCGTGATCGCGTTGCGACGCAGACCGGCGTTCGCCATCGCGAGGATGTAGGGCTTGGTGAAGTCCAGCTCGGGGTGGATCTCGTCGTTGAAGTTGTAGCCGGGGCCGCCGACGCCCTGGCCAAGCGGGTCGCCGCCCTGGATCATGAAGTTCGGGATGATGCGGTGGAAGATGACGTCCTTGTACAGCGGGCCCTCGCCGGGGCGGCCGGTGGCGGGATCGGTCCACTCCTTGGTGCCGTCGGCCAGGCCGACGAAGTTCTTCACCGTGTTCGGGGCGTGATCGCCGTACAGGTCGACGACGATGTCGCCGTGGTTGGTGTGCAGGGTTGCGACGTGAGAAGCATGAGGCATGGGTCCATTCTCGCAGAGCGGACCGGCACCGAGTCCGCTTCGGGGCCGGGCTTCCTTCGAGTTCGATGCATTTTCCGCTCGTGCACGGGTTGGTCTGGCAGGATGGTTGCACCGATTCCGATGGACGGGAGAACACCGTGAACGTCAGCCTCAGCCGAAAGCGTCAGAAGGAACTCCGCCGGCTCCAGGAGGATGCCGGCAAGCTGTGGCAGTCGCAGCAGGCCGTCGCCGGTCATGCCGCCGAGGTCGCGCGCGAGGCCGGCCGTCAGCTGGGTCATCTGGGCCGCGAGCAGGTCATGCCGGTCGTGCAGGAGAACTACAGCCGCCACGTCGCCCCGCGCGTCGACAGCACGGTGCGCTTCGGCAAGCACGTCGTCGACGACAAGGTCGTCCCGATCGTGGGCGGCGTGGTCGGCACGGCGCTCTCGGCATGGGACGTCGCGAACGCCAAGCGTCACGGCTACGCCCACCAGGTCGTCGCCGCACCCGCGAAGCAGGGCCCGGGTCTGGGCCGAGTGATCGCCGTGGTCCTCGGCGTCGCCGCCGCCGTGGGCGTTCTCGCCGCCGCCTGGCAGGCGCTCCGCGCCGACGACGAGCTCTGGGTCGCCGACGACCCGCTGTCGCCGCCCGACGCGTGACCGACGCACACGCCCGGGTGGTCGATGCCGCCGCCGCACGCGGTCTCGACATCGAGGTCCGGGAGCGCCCCGCGGCCCGCAGCCTCCCCGAGGCGGCCGCTCTCCTCGGCATCGAGCCGTCCGGGATCGTGAAGACCCTGGTCGTGAAGCGCTCCGACGACACCTATCTGTTCGCGCTGATCCCCGGCGGCCGGTCGATCTCGTGGCCCAAGCTGCGGGCGATCGTCGGGGTCAACAAGCTGCGCCTGCCCGAGCCCGAGCTGGCGCTCGCCGCGACCGGCTACGAGCGCGGCACGATCACCCCGATCGGCAGCACGACGGACTGGCCGGTGTTCGCCGACGAGAGCATCGTCGGTCAGCGCATCGCGATGGGCGCCGGAGCGCACGGCTACAGCCTGTTCGTCGACGCGGACGCCCTGATCGCCGCCTACGGCGCGACGGTCGCCGACATCTCGGAACCGGAGAAGCCCCGCATCCCCTGACCCGCGGGGCATCCGCCGAGCGCGGACGGAGCACATCCGGCGAAACGCACACCGCACACCGCGTCAGAATCCATCCGCAGCGGCGTGCGGATGAGAAGCGCCGCTGCCGGAGCATCCGGCGCGAGGATCTCGGATCCGCGGGAGTGGTGACGGACGGCGCCACGCCCGTCCCGTCGGATGTCAGAGGATGCCGGCCATCCGCAGCGCGATGTCGACCAGCTTGACGCGCTGCAGCCGCTGGGCCGCGGGAAGGGTGAACCAGCCGGCCCGGTCGGTCGAGCCGTTCTCCTCGAAGCGCAGACTCCCGCCGGTGACCGCCGCGCGATACACGATGCGCAGGGTGTGCAGCGGCTGCTCGGCCTCACCGATCCGCCGGCTCGCGGGGATCACCCGCGAGTGGATGCCGAGCAGCTCGCCCACCGCGATGCCGTAGCCGGTCTCCTCGCGCACCTCACGCCGCACGGCGTCCTGCGGATCCTCGCCGTCCTCGATCCCCCCGCCGGGCATGGTCCATGCCATCCGGCGACCCTCGGTCCACCGGGCGAGCAGCACCTGATCGTGGTCGTCGGTGACGACCGCGTAGGCGGCGACGCGCAGGTCCATCCCTTCACAGTAGTGCGACCGATCCCGGGCAGGTGGTCCGATGCCGGGGCGAGCGGTCAGACGCCCATCCGGTCGAGCGTGGCGGCGAGCCGGGCGACCGTGCCGTCCACGTCCCCGAGCTTGTCGAGCCCGAACAGGCCCAGCCGGAACGTCGAGAACGTCTCCGGCTCGCCGCAGTGCAGCGGCACGCCCGCCGCGATCTGCAGTCCGGCCTCGCGGAACCGCGCACCGCCGCGCAGCCCGGGGTCGTCGGTGTGCACCACCACGACGCTGGGCGCGGCGAACCCGGACGCCGCGACCGAAGGCATCCCGCGCTCGGCGAGCAGCGCCCGCACCCGTGTGCCCAGCTCGATCTGCGCCGTGCGGAGCGTCTCGAGCCCACGATCACGCGTCTCGATCATCTGCGCGAGGTTGTGCACGATCGAATCGGTCGGCATGGTCGCGTGATAGGCAGCGGAGCCGTCGCGATAGGCATCCGAGATCGCCAGCCACTTGCCGAGATCCACCGCGAAGCTGCTCGACGTGCGCTCCGAGACCAGGGCCCTCGCCGCCGCGCCGAGCACCACGTAGCCGGCTCCGGGGGTTCCGCTCCAGCCCTTCTGCGGCGCGCTGATCAGCACGTCGACACCGGACTGCTGCATGTCGACCCACATCGCCCCGGAGGCGATGCAGTCCAGCACGAACACGCCGCCCACCTCGTGCACGGCGTCCGCGATCGCCGCGACATAGTCGTCGGGCAGGATGATCCCGGCCGCGGTCTCGACGTGCGGGGCGAACACCACCTCCGGCCGGCGGGCACGGATCTCGGCCGTGACCTCGTCGATCGGCGCCGGATGCCACGGTGCCTGATGCTGATCGGATGCCGGGCGAGCGGCGCACACGGTGACCTCGGAGGCGATCGATCCTGCCTCCAGGATCTGCGACCAGCGGTACGAGAACAGTCCGTTGCGCACCACCAGCGCACGACGGCCGCTCGCGAAGTGCCGCGCGACCGCCTCCATCGCATAGGTCCCGCCGCCGTTCACGACCGCGACGCCGTCCGCGTTGTACGTGGCGCGCAGGATCTCGAGGGTCTGCTGCATGACGTCCACGAAGCGTGCGGACATGTGGTTGAGGGATCGGTCGGTGAACACCACCGAGTATTCCAGCAGGCCGTCGGGATCGATGTCGTCGTGGGGAAGGCTCATGGTCCCAGCCTGGCACTTTCGGTCGCGGTGGTCACCGGTATTCCGCGAAGCGGAGTCACGCGGCGATCCACCTCGCGTACGGATGCAGGGAAGCGGAGCGGATGCAGGGCGGATGACCGGCGTGTCGCCCTGCATCCGTCGGATCACCCTGCAAGTGACCAGGAGAACGAGAAGCGGTAGCGTGCAGGAGGACGCTCATGGATCCTCATGCTGGTGCTGGTCGGGATGCCCGTGGCGGCGTGCGACCGCCGGCACGGTGGCCCCGGCTGTGCTGGCTCGCCGTGCTGGTGCTGATCGGCGTCGTCCAGGTCGTGCGGGGGGAGTGGTTCGACGCGGTGCTGTTCTTCTC
>JBASAE010000418.1:0-1580 GCA_049654285.1 Microbacterium sp. | reverse complement strand
CCTCGGCCCCTGTGACCGGAAACCGCGAGGACAGGCCTGTCGCGAGGACGGATGCGGTGGTTGGATGGCGGGATGAGCACCGCGACCTCTGCCGATGGAACCCCGATCTCCTTCGCCGCCACGGGCGAGGGGCGCACGGTCGTGATCGTGAGCGGCGCGCTCTCGGTCGCGCAGGACGCCGCGCCCTTGGCGCAGGCGCTGACCGATGCCGGACTCCGCGCCGTCGTCTGGGATCGCCGGGCACGGGCATCCAGCGGCGACCGGAAGGGGTCCACCCCCGAGGACGAGGTCGCCGACCTCGCTGCGGTCATCGCCGCCGCCGGCGGGGCGGACGCGGTGCTGGGGCACTCCTCAGGTGCGGTCCTCGCCCTCTATGCCGCGTCTCAGGGCGTGACCGGGGCGCTGTTCCTCTCCGAGCCGCCGATCGACTTCGACGGACAGGGCTTCGGCGACGATCTGCCCGACCGGCTGCAGGCGTTCGTCGACGCCGGACGCCCGGAGGAGGCGGTCGCGGCCTTCCAGCTCGATGCCGTCGGCCTGCCCGCCGAGATGGTCGACGCCGGCCGCGCGTCGGGGCAGCTCGCCACGCTCGCACCGCTGGGCCAGTCCACGGTCTACGACGCCCGGCTGACGCTGCGGATGCGACAGCCCTCGGCCGATGTCCTGGATGTCGCTGGGCCCGTGGTCGTGCTGCGCGGCGCACAGACCTTCCCGTTCCTCGTCGGCGCATCCGACCGGCTGGCATCCGAGATCCCCGGCGCGGAGCTCGTGATCGTCCCCGAATCGGTCATGCACCGACCCGATCCGGCCGCGACGGCGAGGGTGGTCGCGGAGCGGCTCTGACGCCGGATATCCTCCTCGCGACGGATGCCGGCGGCCGGAGCCCCGTCCTAGCGTGGAACCATGCTCATCACCGAGGAACTACGTCTCCTGCTCCTCCGGCCGGACGGCCGCGGCGAGAGCTCCGCCTGGAGCTATCGCGCCTATGGCGAGGTCGCCGCGGTCGTCGTCGACCTCGTGCTGCACCGGCGGGTCGTCGTCACCGACGAGAAGCATCCCGTCGTGCACGTCGTCCAGACCACGCCCACCGGACACCCGGTGCTGGACGCCACCCTCGCCAGGCTCGCCCCGCTGAGCGGCAGACGGCTGAGCTCCCTGGTCACCCGCTCCTCGCTCGACCCCCGGGACGAGGTGACCGCCTCGCTGATCGCGCAGGGCGTGCTCGACCACGGCGAGCGCGGCTTCTTCGGGCTCGGCGCCGAGCGCACCCCCGAGGCCGACCCGCATCCCGAGGCCGCACTCCGCTCCCGCCTCGCCGCCGTGCTCGCGGGGACGATCGCGCCGCAGCAGCCCGATCTCACACTGCTGGCGATCCTGCAGGCGATGAACGCGGCGCACAGCATCCTGCGAGCCGAGAGCGGCGGGCTCTCCGCCGGCAGGCTCAAGAAGCGCATCGCCGAGCTGGCCGCGGGATCGCCGGCCGGCGACGCCGTGTCATCCGCCGTCAGCGCGGTGATCGTGGCGATGATGACCGCCACCATGATCCCGGTGATGGTCGCGACGACGAGCTGAGAAGGCTC
>JBASAE010000417.1:0-2035 GCA_049654285.1 Microbacterium sp. | reverse complement strand
CGTCGACGCCCGTCGGATGCGCGAACTCCCGCGCGTCCTCCTGCGTCGGCACCTCGACGATCGCGACCCCCGAGGCCGTCGCCGGCAGCGAGGCGCAGATGCCCGCGATCGCCGGCAGCGCGGTCTCGTCGCCCACCAGGACGACCCGGTCGGTGCCGCGCTCCGGATTGAACGTCAGCCCTTCGTCGAGGACCAGCACGTGCTCGCCGGGACGGCACAGCTCCGCCCACCGGGAGGCGGGCCCCGCGGTGCCCGCGGCGGCCGACCCGTGCAGCACGAAGTCGACGTCGAGCTCGGCGCCGCGCTCCGGCGTGGACGGCCGGAACTCCCGCACCGTGTAGTTGCGCATCACCGGGCGCTCGCCGTCGGGGATCCGCAGGAACGCCAGGTACCCCAGCATCCCGTTCGCCTTCGCCGGCACCCGCTGCAGTGCCGCCTCGCCGCTGACCGGCAGGAACAGCCGGAACCACTGGTCGTAGCCCATCGGCCGGAACCGATCGATGTCGCCGTCGCCGAAGGTCACCCGGATCCAGCCGCGGGACAGCCGTTCGCTGCGCAGCACCGTCAGGCGGAGCAGCTCCGCGCTCTCGGGCTTGACCATCTTGCTGTAGCTCACGGGATGCCTTTCAGAAGGGCTGCCAGGGGAAGGTCACGATCAGCACGGCGACGGATGCCGCGAGCACCGCGACCGTGAACGCCGTGTCGCGGGCGAGCCAGGGCTGCGGATGCCGTTCGGTGCGGGTCGGGTGCGCGCCGAAGGCGCGGGCGTCCATCGCCAGCGCGACGCGCTCGGCATGGCGGATGCCGCCGGCGAGCAGGGGGACGATGTATCCCCACCCTCGGGCGAGCCGTGCGAACGGGCCGCGTCCGCCGTGGTGTCCGCGCACCCGGTGCGCGGCGCGGATCACGCCGAGCTCGTAGCCGAACCGCGGCACGAACCGGTACGCCGCGAGCGCCGTGTATCCCACCCGATAGGGGACGCGCAGATGCCGGATGCCGGCCCGCACGAGCTGCGGGCCGGTGGTGGTGAGGCCGCCGACCAGGGCGAGGGCGAGGATCGCGCCGAGGCGCAGCGCCGTGACCAGGCCGATCTCGATCGCACCCGCGTACAGGGTCCAGCCGCCGAGCCGCAGGACCGGCGCGGTGTGCGCGACGAGCGGATGCGACACCCACAGCGAGAAGCCGAGGCCGATCGCCGCGAGGCCGATCGGGATCACTGCGAACAGCAGCACCGCCGAGCGGCGGGTGAGCCTGGCGCCGGTGAGGATCATCAGGTAGGAGAGCGTGAAGAAGATCGCCGGCGTCATCGGATCGCGGGTGAACACCAGCGCGATCATCGCCGGAAGCACGGCGCCGGCCTTCGCGAGCGGATTGAGGTGGTGCAGCCAGAAGCGCGCCGGCACGGGCGCCTCGGCGTACGGATCGGTCGGAGTCGGGGCGGTGCTCGCTCCGGTCGTCCCCTCCGGATCGGATGGATCCCGCAGCTCCGCCGGGGCAGCCGGCGGCGTCTCCCCTCCGCCGCCGGCGGCTGCGGACGGATCCCGCTGCCTCGCCGGGAGGGGGAGTGACGTCCTCCATCCGTGGGGCGCGGGGGTGGGCGGCAGCAGTCCGGCATCCGTCAGCAGTGCGCGGTCGGCGAGGATGCCCGCCGTCTGTCCTGCGGCGTGCAGCGTCCCGTCGCGGAGCACGACGGCGTGCGTGCTGCGCTCGGCGACCAGGCGCAGGTCGTGCGTGACGACCACGACGGTCGTGCCCTCGGCCTGCAGCTCGCTCAGCAGGTCGAGCAGCTCGATCGCGCGGTCGTGGTCCTGGCCGAACGTCGGCTCGTCGAGCGCCAGCACCTGTGGCCGGGTGATGATCTGCGTGCCGACCGAGAGCCGACGCTTCTCGCCGCCGGAGAGCAGGAACGGATGCGTCCTCGCCTTGTGCGTCAGGTCGAAGCGCTCCAGCACCTTGTCGACGCGCCGGGCGATCTCGTCCCCCGGCACGCGCTGCAGGCGCAGGCCGTGCGCGAGCTCGTCGAACACCGTGGCGG
>JBASAE010000416.1:0-8293 GCA_049654285.1 Microbacterium sp. | reverse complement strand
GCCCTGCCGAAGCCGGGGAAGCGAGCGGCTGGTTCGGTGAGGAACAGCGAGGTCGCGGTGAACGGCGCGGTGCGCCCCTCGGCGTCGACCGGGACGAAGTCGATCGCGTACGAGGTCCCGAACACCGTCGTGCCGTGGCTGGGAACCCGGTCCGCCGGGCTGTTCCGCACCGCCCAGCAGCCGGCGAACGGATACTCCAGGTCGATCGCCATCTCGGCCAGGGTAACGCGGATGCCGGCCCCAGGGGCATCCGTCGTCTCTGTGCTGCCCCTGGGGCTCTGCGCTGGAAGACCTCTGTCCGACGACACGATGCTCCCGCCCGCCCGCCCGCCCGCCCGTGCCGGAAGCCGACGGCGCTGCCGCGCATCCGCCGGGAGCCGACGTTCCCGCTCTCGTTCTGCACGCGACGGACGATCACGATGTACGGCCGAACGTCGTGAGCCGGGTCAGCCGGCGTCCGGGAGCGGATAGCGGCGGCGCAGCAGGATCCGCTGGGCGAGCGTCCACGAGACCGTGACCGTGAGGTACAGCGCGGCGGCGAGGGGCACGAACACCGCGAACACGGCGGTCAGATAGTGCAGTGCCCCCATCGCGCGCAGCGCACCGGGAGAGGAGAGCGGGCCCTCGGCGGGAGCTGAAGGGCGGAAGACCCGGCGCGAGACCTCCGCCACACCGAGGATCACGGCCAGCAGGATGCCCCAGACCACCGCCGTCGACAGATCGATCCCGGTGCCGGTCGCCGCGATCAGCGACCGGCCGAGAGGCGCGCCGAGCAGGTCATGGCTGAGCAGTCCGTTCGGATGTCCGGCGATCGTCGGCCGCAGGAACAGGGAGTAGATGACGCCCACGATCGGCGCCTGCACGAGCATCGGAAGGCATCCGGCGAACGGCGAGGTGTTCTCGCGCCGGTACAGTTCGAGCGTCTCGCGCTGCAGCCGCTCGGCGTCCTTCCCATGTCGGCGCTGCAGCTCGCGCAGCTTCGGGGCGAGTCGTGCGCGGACCTGCTCGGCCTTCGCCTGCGAGACGCCGACGGGGATCAGCGCAGTGCGCACCAGCAGGGTGACGAGCACCACCGCCGCTGCGGCGGATGCCGTGCCGGTGAGCGGTGCGAGGACGCCGGAGAGCAGGACCAGGGCGCGATAGGCGCCATCGAGCAGCAGGGTCAGCGGAGGGAGGGCGAAGATGTCCATGGGGTCGTCCGATCAGGGTCTGGGAGGGGCGGCGGAGGCCGCGTTCCCGAGACGCGATGGACGGTCGGGGTCACGCGGCGTGCGCGACTCCCGGAGCCCTGGGGCGGGGGTGGCCGTCTGCTCGCGGATCGCTCTGGGCGAGCAGGACGGAGACGTCGATGGCGCGGCGCGGATGCGATGCGGAGCGCAGCAGGGTGCGCGGGGAGACGACCGCCATCACCAGCGTGAGGAGGGCGAGGGCGATCACGGATGCCGCGATCCCGAGCAGCCCGGCCTCGGGGATCGGCACGGCGCCGACCGCCTGCAGCACGAGCTGCAGCAGTGCGCCGAGCGTCTCGCCCATGGATGTCCTCCCGGGGTCAGGGTAGCATCGGCGCGCCCGAGATCTGCCCCGCGCCGGAGCGGGGTCCCGGAGCATCCGACGGCGCGGGGATCCGAGACGGGGCGCCGGATCAGTCCCTGACGGCGGCGACCGCCTCGATCTCGACGAGCTGATCGTCATAGCCGAGCACGGTGACGCCCATCAGGGTGCTCGGCACGTCATGCGTTCCGAACGCGTCGCGGACGACCTCCCATGCGGTGACCAGGTCGCCCTGTCTCGGTGAGGCCACCAGGACGCTCCTTGCTCAACGACCGGGAACGGCGGAGAACCTGATCGTGCCGGTGGCGACCTCGGCCACGTCCAGGCGCACACGCACGACCTCGCCGGGCAGGGTGCCCTCAGGAACAGGCGCCCGGGCGGTCACGGCGGGCTCGGCGAGCTGCACGGTCGCCTCGCCCTCACCGTTCGCCGGGCGGATGACCGATGCCTCGAAGAGCGCGCCGAGATGCGGAGCCAGCAGAGCGGCCTCGACCCGGTCGATCGTCTGTGCGTTCAGCTGCGATGACCGTGACGTCGACGCCTGCATGAGCTTCGGCAGCTCGGGCAGCCCCTCCCGCGCCCAGGCGGGAACCTCGCGTCCCTCGGACAGCGCCAGGCAGATCGCCAGCGACCAGCGGTCGACGAGACGGCGCAGTGGGGCGGTCGCATGCGCGTACGGCGCGCCGATCGCGGCCTGCGTGGTCTCCGCGGGCAGCTCGCCGTCGAACACGACGTATCCCGCCCCGCGGAACAGTGCGCTCGCCGCCTCGAGGATCGGCAGCGTCAGGGGATCGGTCCGTTCCAGCCCGCGCAGGTAGTCGCCGTACCTGCCGGTCGTCCAGGGCCTGCCCAGCGCGACCGTCTGTCTCCGGAAGGTCTCGAACGCCTCGTCGTCGGGCTGCGGCATCGTGCGCAGCACGCCGACCCTCGCGGCCAGCATCATCTCGGCCGCAGCCATACCCGTCATCAGCGAGAGCTGCGCGTTCCAGTCCTCGACGGGCAGCGGATGCCGCCGCTCGATGCCGTACGTGCCATCGTCGGCGCGCACGACCTCGGCATCCGGCAGGTTCAGGCTCGCGCCCCCGCGCGACGCCTCCTGCTGCAGCCGCAGCCGGCCGATCTCGGGCAGCAGCGCGGCGGGGGAGTCGGCGCCGCCGTCGAGCGCACTCTGCGTCTGGACGTAATCGAGCTTCGCGCGCGAGCGGATCAACGCGCGCTGCAACGTGGTCTGCCGGACGGCTCCGGCGGCGTCCAGGTCGAACGTCCACACCAGCGCGGGGCGGTCGGCGTCGGGCAGCAGCGATGCCCGGTCCTCGCTGAGGGCGGGCGGGTGCAGCGGTATCGATCCGTCAGCCGCGTACAGCGTCTGTCCGCGTTCGCGGGCGGCGGCGTCCAGCGCACCGCCGGGAGCCACGAAACCCGGCACGTCGGCTATCGCGTACCGCACTGTGTAGCCATCCCCGTTCCGCTCGAGCTGGAACGCCTGATCCAGGTCCATGGAGCCCGCCGGATCGAGCGTCGCGAAGGGGATGTCACGCAGATCGTGCGCGGGAGGTGCCGCCGCAGCCTTCTCGGCCTCGGCGATCGCCGCCGGTGGGAACGGCGTGTCGAACGGCGCGCGAAGCGCGGCCAGCGCGGCAGCCAGCTCGCTCTGCGCAGCGGACTCGGCGATGTGCGATCGGCGCTGTGGCATGTGGTCAGCCTACGTCTCGGCACGGACATCCGTCCGATTCCGCAACATCGGCCGCGGTGCCACGGCAGGGGGCTACCGTGAAGGTCATGACCACCTCAGACAAAGCCCAGACCCTCTCCAGCCTCTACGACGCGCCCGAGATCCTCCGCGTCGTGAACGTGTGGGACGTGGTGTCGGCGAAGGCCATCGCGGCCCTGCCCGGCACCCGCGCGCTCGCCACCGCCGGGCATTCCATCGCGGCGACCTTCGGCTACCCGGACGGGCAGATCCCGCGCGAGCTGATGATCGACATGGTCGGCCGCATCGCTGCCGCCGTCGAGCTGCCGGTCTCCGCCGACCTGGACGACGGGTACGGCGACGCGGGCGAGACGACGCGTCTGGCGATCGGCGCCGGCGTCGTCGGCGCGAACATCGAGGACAGGCTGAAGCCCCTCGCCGATTCGGTCGCCCAGGTCGAGGCGATCGTGCGCGCCGGCGAGGCGGAGGGCGTGCCGTTCGTGCTGAACGCCCGCACCGACGCGATCGTGCGCGGCGGCGACAGGCCGCTCGCCGAGAAGCTCGCGGACGCGGTCGAGCGCGGGCGCGCCTACCTCGAGGCCGGCGCGAAGGCGGTGTTCGTGCCCGGCGTGCTCGACGCCGACGCCACCCGCACGCTCGTGGACGGGATCGGCGCGGGACGGCTCAGCGTGATCGGCCTCCCCGGGGCACTCACCGCCGCCGAGTACGAGGAGCTCGGCGTCGCCCGCATCTCCTACGGTCCGACCACCCAGCGCGTCGCGCTCACCGCGCTGCAGGACCTCGCGACCAGCCTGTACGCGGACGGTGTGATCCCGAGCGGCACTCGCGCGCTGAACTGATCCGGGCGGCGGCACACCTGCACGGCCGGGGAACGGATGCACGATGGATTCCGGCATCCGGCCGTGCATCCGTTCCCGCATCGTGCAGATGTGCCGCCGTGCTCCGGCAAGCCGGCCGGTCAGTAGACTCGTCCCGTGGTCACCCGTCTCTCTCATCTCTTCGTCCGCACGCTCCGCGAAGACCCGGCGAACGCCGAGGTCGCGAGCCACAAGCTGCTGATCCGCGCCGGGTACATCCGGCCCCAGGCCGCAGGGATCTTCGCCTGGCTGCCGCTCGGGCTGCGGGTGAAGGCGAGGATCGAGACGATCATCCGCGAGGAGATGGCGGCGGCCGGCGCCCAGGAGGTGCACTTCCCCGCGCTGATGCCGCGGGAGGCATACGAGGCCACCGGCCGCTGGGAGGAGTACGGCGACCTGCTGTTCCGCCTGCAGGACCGCAAGGGTGGGGACTATCTGCTCGCCCCCACCCACGAGGAGGCGTTCACGCTGCTCGTGAAGGACCTGTATTCCTCGTACAAGGACCTTCCGCTGACGATCTATCAGATCCAGGACAAGTACCGCGACGAGGCCCGCCCGCGTGCCGGCCTCCTGCGCGGCCGCGAGTTCACCATGAAGGACGCCTACTCCTTCGACTACACCGACGCCGGCCTCGACGCGAGCTACCAGGCCCAGCGCGACGCCTATGAGCGCATCTTCCAGCGCCTGGGCATGGAGTACGTCATCGTCCAGGCGGATGCCGGGGCGATGGGCGGATCGCGCAGCGAGGAGTTCCTGCACCCGACGCCGATCGGTGAGGACACCTTCGTGCGCTCGGCGAGTGGCTACGCCGCCAACGTCGAGGCCTACGAGACCCCCGAGGTCGCCGCGATCGCCTACGACGCCGACGCGGCGCCGACCGTCTTCGACTCGCCGAACACGCCGACCATCGACACGCTCGTCGCGCACAGCAACGCCGTGCTGGAGGGCACTTACACCGCCGCCGACACGCTGAAGAACGTCGTCCTGGCGCTCACGCACCTCGACGGCACGCGCGAGCTCGTCGTCGTCGGCATCCCCGGCGACCGCGAGGTCGATGAGAAGCGCGCCGAGGTGGCCTTCGCCCCTGCTGAGGTCGAGCCCGCCACCGACGCCGACTTCGCGGCGCACCCGCTGCTCGTGCGCGGCTACATCGGTCCGTGGTCCGGCACCGGTCAGCTGCTCGGAGAGGAGTCGGCGACAGGAATCCGCTACCTCGTCGACCCGCGCGTCGCCGAGGGCACCAGCTGGATCACGGGCGCCAACGTCGATCAGAAGCACGCGGTGGGCGTCGTCGCCGGGCGGGACTTCGCCGCCGACGGCTTCGTCGAGGTCGCCAGCGTGCGCGACGGCGATGAGGCGCCCGACGGATCCGGTCCGGTGTCGCTCGCCCGCGGCATGGAGATCGGCCACGTCTTCCAGCTCGGCCGTAAGTACGCCGAGGCGCTGGGTCTGAAGGTCCTCGACGAGAACGGCAAGCTCACGACCGTCACGATGGGCTCGTACGGCATCGGCGTCACCCGCATCCTCGCGGCGATCGCCGAGCTGAACAGCGACGACAAGGGCCTGGTCTGGCCTGAGGCCGTCGCCCCGTTCGACGTCCATGTGATCGCCACCGGGAAGGACCAGGCTGCATACGACCTGGCCGAACGCCTGGCATCCGAGCTCGAGGCGACCCGTCGCGACGTGCTGTACGACGACCGCCCCAAGGTCTCGCCGGGTGTGAAGTTCGGCGACGCCGAGCTGCTCGGCGTGCCCACGATCGTCATCGCCGGTCGCGGTGCCGCCGACGGCCAGGTCGAGCTGTGGGACCGCCGCTCGGGTGAGCGTGAGACGATTCCGGCATCCGAGCTGGTCGCCCGCCTGGGCTGATCGGACGGCTGCCTCCGCCGATGCGCGCGGCGGTGCGGAACCGTGCGAAGCTGAGGGCATGACCGATCAGCCGAGCACCGACGACCTCCGCATCCGCCTTGCCGCTCTGCTCGATGCCGAAGGGGTCACCGCTAGCCGCTCGCTGATCGCGCGGCTGCTGCAGACCGCGATCGCGCTCGGCCAGGACGGCACCGACCGGCTCGACCTGAAGATCGCCTCGGCGGCCCTCGGCGAGATGCGTGACGCGTTCCGGCTGTTCCAGCCGCTGGCCGGTGTGCCGAAGGCGACCATCTTCGGTTCCGCACGCACCCGGCAGGACGACCCGCTGTACCATCAGGCGCACGACGTGGCGCAGCGCCTCTCCCAGGACGGCTGGATGGTGGTGACCGGCGCCGGGCCCGGCATCATGCAGGCGGCCGCCGAGGGCGCCGGTCGTGCGATGTCGATCGGAGTGTCGATCCGGCTGCCGTTCGAGGAGAAGGCGAACGCCGTGGTCTCCGAGGACGCGCACCTGGTGTCGATGAAGTACTTCTTCACCCGCAAGCTCATGCTCATGAAGGAGTCGCGCGGGTTCGTCTGCCTGCCCGGCGGCTTCGGCACCATGGACGAGATGTTCGAGCTGCTCACCCTGCAGCAGACCGGCAAGGCGGAGCCGATGCCGATCGTGTTGCTCGACGAGCCGGGAGGCACCTTCTGGCACGGGCTGTCGACCTTCGTGCACGAGAACCTCGCGGCCGGCGGATACATCGCCGCAGACGACCTGGATCGCGTGCTGATCACCGACTCGGTCGATGAGGCGGCGGCCGAGATCCTCGGCTTCTGGCACAACTACGACTCGCTGCGCTGGGTCGGCGACACGCTGGTGCTGAGGCTGCGGAACGCCCCCACCGATGCCGAGATCGACGGCCTCAACGCGGAGTTCGGCGATCTGCTGCTGCGCGGCCGGATCGAGGGCTGTGAGCCACTCGCCCCCGAGAAGGCCGATGGCGACCTGCTCGAGCTGCCGCGGCTCTCACTGGTGCTGAACCAGTTCCGGGTCGGCGATCTGCACCGGCTGATCCGGGCGATCAACGCGCTGCCGTCTGCGGGCTGAGCGCGGCCCGCTCACGCGGCCTCCAGGTAGGCGAGGATCGCCTGCACCCGACGGTTCTGATCCGGCGAGTCCGGCAGGGAGAGCTTGGCGAAGATCGAGCCGATGTGCGTCTCCACGGTGCGCTCGGACAGGAACAGCCGTGCCCCGATCGCGGCATTCGACCAGCCCTCGGCCATCCGGCCCAGCACCTCCAGCTCGCGCGGGGTGAGGGCGTCCAGCACCGAGGCGGCGCGTGCCGCGCCGAGCAGCCGGGTCACCACGTCCGGGTCGAGCGCGGTGCCCCCCGCGGCGACCCGCTCGAGCGCCGCGAGGAACTCGTCGACGTCGAGCACGCGGTCCTTCAGCAGATAGCCGATCGCCCCGCCCGCGACGAGGTCGACGGTGCGGCGGGTCTCGATGTGCTGCGAGAGCAGCATCACCGGAGTCGGCGGAAGCCATTCCCTGATCTCCAGCGCCGCGGCGATGCCCTCATCGTCGGACGGCATCCGGATGTCGAGCACGACCACGTCCGGCCCGTGCGCGCGGACCTGGGCGACGGCCGCGGCACCGGTCGCCGCACGTCCGACGATCTCGTGCCCGGCGGACTCCAGCAGCGCCGCCAGCCCTTCGCGGAACAGTGCGGAATCCTCGCCGATCACGACGCGCACGGCAGCGTCGCTTCCACGGTCGTTCCGTCGCCGGACGGCGAGAGCACCCGGAGCCGACCGCCGAGCGCTCGGACACGGTCGGACAGCCCGGTGAGGCCGCCCGCCGGGCGGAGGGACGCGCCGCCGCAGCCGTCATCGGCGACCCGCACCCGGAGGACGTCGTCGACATGGCGCACGACGACCTGCACCCGGGACGCCCCGGAGTGGCGCAGCGCGTTGGCCACGGCCTCGCTCACCACGAAGTACGCGGTCGTGGCGACCGCGTCGGGCAGCTCACCCGCACGCACGTCCAGCTCGACGATCCCGGGGGAGAGGCGTTCCAGTCCCGCGAGGGCCGCGCCGAGCCCGTCGTCGAGGGCGCTCGGACGCACGCCGTGGGCGAGCCGGCGCAGCTCTGCGACGGCCGTGCCGAGCTCGGCGACCGCGGCGTCGAGGGCATCCGACACGCCGTCGTCCGGTGCGGTCGCACGCTGCAGCACCCGCAGGCGCATCCCGAGCGCGACCAGGCGCTGCTGGGCGCCGTCGTGCAGGTCGCGCTCCAGCCGACGCCGCTCCTCGTAGCCGG
>JBASAE010000415.1:0-2013 GCA_049654285.1 Microbacterium sp. | reverse complement strand
CCGGGACGTCCGACGACGTGCTGACGCGGGCCGGCCGGTTCTTCGGCTCGCAGCTGCCCGCGGCGCTCTACCGGGTGCGATGGACGACTCTCGTGATCGCGATCGGCTTCCTGCTGGTGGTGGCGGTCACCGCGGCATGGGTCGCCGCCGATCCCGCACGCGTCGCCACGCTGGGGCCGGCTGATTTCCTGCAGAAGTACGCCGAGGAGGACTTCACCGGCTACTACACCGAGAACCCCGCCGCGGTGTTCGCGGGGATCGTGTGGAGCAACAACGCGATGATCGCGCTGCAGTGCGTCCTCTTCGGCGTGACCGGCATCTGGCCGCTGTGGGCGCTGATGCAGAACGCGGTGGGACTCGGCGTCTCCGCAGCGATCATGGCCGTGCACGGCCGGCTCGACGTCATGGTGCTGTACATCCTGCCGCACGGGATGCTGGAGCTGACCTGCATCTTCGTCGCCGGCGCCGCAGGACTGCGGCTGTTCTGGGCCTGGGTGGTGCCCGGCGGTCGCGGTCGCGGCGCGGCGCTCGCCGAGGAGGGCAGGGCGCTCGTGACGGTGGCGATCGGGTTGGTCTTCGCGCTGGCGCTCGCGGGGCTCGTCGAGGGCTTCGTCACCGGTTGGGGGCTGCCCTGGCCTGTCAAGATCGGCATCGGCGGGGCGGCGCTGGCGGTCTTCCTGATCTACATGCTGGTGGTGGGCGGCCGCGCGCACCGGCGCGGTGAGACCGGCGATCTCGTCGAGTACGAGGCCGGCACACCGCGGCTCGTCGCCGGGTGAGGCGCGACTCCAGACAGCAAGCCCGCGCCGAAACAGGGAGTGTAGCCCCTGAGCTTCGGCGCGGGCTTGCCGTCTCACGAGTGAGACGATGTCAGGACGCGACCTTCTGCGTGCCGTCGAAGAGCGCCTTGTACGAGTACCCGACCAGCAGTGCGCCGATCACCGGGAACACCAGGAACACCCACAGCTGCGACAGCGCGAGCGGTCCGCCGTAGATTGCCGCGGCGATCGAACGGGCGGGGTTCACCGAGGTGTTGTCCACCGGGATCGAGATCAGGTGGATCAGGGTGAGGGTCAGACCGATCGCGATGCCCGCGAAGGGTCCGCCGCGCTCCGCGTGCGTGGTGCCGAGGATCACCAGCAGGAAGACACCGGTGAGGATGACCTCGATGATCATCGCCGAGGCCATCCCGAATCCGCTGGGGGAGTGCTCGCCCCAGCCGTTGCTGGCGAAACCGGCATCCTGGGCCTTGGCGAGCCAGCCGTCGGGACCGAAGAGGCCGATCAGCACCAGCGCGGTCGAGGCGATCGCACCGCCGACGATCTGCGTGATGATGTACGGTCCGACCTCGCGCCACGGCATGCGACCCGCCGCAGCGATGCCGAGCGTGACGGCGGGGTTGAAGTGGCCGCCCGAGAGGGGGCCGAAGGCATAGACGCCGACGAGCACGGTCAGGCCGAAGGCGAGGGCGATCGCGACGTACACGGCGGAGTTCGCACCGGGGTCGGTGAAGTGGTTCGACGCGAACACGGCGGTGCCGACGCCGCCGAAGACGAGCAGGAACGTGCCGAATCCCTCGGCGGCGAGCTTCGCGCCGAGGGTGGGGGTTGTCGTGGATGGGGAATCAGACATGGTCGTGTCCTCACTGTACGAGCGCTCGGCGATCGCCGAGCATGCACACATATAGTTCCCTACTCACAGCAGGTTCACAGCGTGGACACGCCGGGGGTCGATCCGTCTTCTTGAGTCGAGTTTTTTTGATTGCATCAAAAGAAGAGGTAGACTTCAGGCATGCCCTCCGTCGACCGCGCCCCCGCCGCCGACGCGGCGATCCGCGGTGCCGGCCTGCGGATCACCGCGCCGAGACAGGCCGTGTACGACGCGCTGCGGGTGCACCCGCACGCCAGCGCGGACGACGTGCACCGATGGGTGCGCACGCGTCTCGACTCGGCCAGCATGCAGTCGGTGTACAACGTGCTCGGCGACTTCGCCGATGCGGGACTGGTGCGGAGG
>JBASAE010000414.1:0-2285 GCA_049654285.1 Microbacterium sp. | reverse complement strand
GACCGTCGTGGTCGGCGACGTGATGACCGACGTCCTGACCAGCGTCCGTGATCGAGTCGCCGACGATCCGCTTCCCGACGGCGTCGCCGGGGGCGGATACTACGTCGCCACGATCCACCGCCCGGACAACACCGACGATCCCGCGCATCTGCGCGGCATCGTGGACGGACTGGCGGGCCTGGACAAGCCGGTGCTGCTGCTCGCCCACCCCCGGCTGGTGCACACCGCCGAGAGGATGGGCGTGGAGCTGGCCCGAGGAGCCGTTCAGGTGCGCGAACCGCTGGCCTACCCACAGCTGGTCCGCGCGGTGATGGGCGCGGCCGGGGTGGTCACCGACTCGGGCGGCCTGCAGAAGGAGGCCTTCCTGTTGCGGACGCCCGCGACCACGGTGCGCCCGGAGACGGAATGGGTCGAGACCGTCGACCTCGGCTGGAATCTGCTCGTGGCTCCCGAGGCGGAGGCGATCACCGCCGCCGTGGGTCGTCCGGCACCCGCCGACACGGATGAGGCGCCATACGGCGACGGGAACGCCGCGTCCCGCGTCGTCGATGAGCTCCTTCAGCGCGCGTTGATCACGCGGTCATAGGGGCTTTCCTTTTCTTCTCCGAGGATGTCATCGACCATCTCGCGCCAGACCCGCACCTGCGACTCGCTGGAGAGTTCATGCGCATGTGTATGGGAGTTCGACTTCCACGTCGTCACATCGGCGGGGTCGAGGTGATTCAGCGCCTCCGCAAGCGCCTGGGGGGTGAAGTCGACGGTGACGGTGCCGATTTCGTACTGGTCGACGATCCGCTGCATCTCAGGGGAGGGGCCGATGATGACGCCGAGCCTCGCCTGGACGTAGTCGAACAGCTTGTTGGGCAGGGCATGCAGGTGGTTGAAGTTGATCGGGGGGAGGATGTGCACGCCGATGTCATGGTCGGCGAGGGTGGGGATCAGCTTCTCGTAGGCCACCGGCTCATGGATGCGGATACGGGGATCGACGGATGCCCGCATCCGTAACTCCCGCCCGTAGTCGGAGTCCGCGCCGACGAGGTACAGGTCGAGGGTGAGCTCGGCGGTCGTGAGGAGCACGGCGTCGATGAGGATCTCGAGGTGCCGATGTGGCGCGGCGACGCCGCTGTGCACGAGGCGGAGCGGCGTGTGCACGGGAGTCGGCTTCCGATCCTGGAACGGCGAGGCGTTGATGACCAGCTGGGGATCGAGATCGAACTCGGTGGCGTACTCGTTGACGATCCCCTCACTCACGGTTGTGGTCGCGGTCGCACGCCGCACGGGGCCACGGATGATCCATCGGAAGTACGGAGCGATCAACCAGCGCCAGGTGCGGCTGTGCTCGTTCTGGCGAGGTGCGTACTCATGCAGATCCACGAGCACGCCCTCCTGCGGGGCCTGCTGCTCGGCGACCACGGCCGTCTGCACGTCGTGCGCGATGACGAGATCGAACTCCTGCTCTCCCAATGCCTCGCGAATCGCGTGGTCCTGTGCGCTCACGCGCGTGATCAGCGGATATGTGCGCAGGGTCAGAGCGGTCAGGTAGAGGAACCGACCGACCACCCCCCAGCGCTGCTGTGCGTCTGGCAATTGCACATGGGGGACGTCGTCGAAGGGGGATTCGCCGCGCGAGACCGTGACCACCTCGTATTTGTCCTGAAGCACCCGAACCTGCTTTCGCGCGCGAGGCGACCGGGCGATCGGAGTGGGACTGAGGATGGCTATGCGTCGGCGTGGTCGACGAGGCGTGTCAGCGGTCATGCGGCGCTCCGGCGCCTTCGGCGAAGACGCGGTCCACCATCTGCTTCCAGACCTGTACCTGGGTCTCGCTGGAGAGTTCCCGGGCCTGACGATGGGCAGATGCCTTCCATGCATCCACCTGATCCCGGTCGATGCCGTCCAGCAATGCAGCCAGGGACTCACCGGTGAAGTCATCGGTGACGGCGCCGAGCTCGTGCTCACGAGTGATGCGGGCCATCTCCGGCGAGGGTCCGGTGATGATCGCCAGCCGCGCCTGCATGTAGTCGAAGAACTTGTTCGGCAGGCACCAGAGCAGGTTGAACGTCGAGGGAGCGATCATGGCGAGGCCGATGTCGTACCGGCTGAGTGTGGGGACCAGCTGGTCGTAGGGGACGGCATCCTGGAAGGTGATGCGAGGGTCGTCTGCGGCGAGATCTCGCAGGGTCTGGAAGTAGGGATCGTCGGTGCCGACGAGATAGAAGTCCAGGGTGACCGGGGTGCGGGTCTTCTTCACCGCCTCGATCATGATCTCGAGCCGCCGGGTGGCG
>JBASAE010000413.1:0-4417 GCA_049654285.1 Microbacterium sp. | reverse complement strand
GCCGGTCGAGGTGCCGCAGCGACGCGGCGAGCCGGTCGTCGTGACTCGCGACGAGGGCGTGCGGCCCGACACCACCGTCGAGTCGCTCGCGAAGCTGCGCCCCGCGTTCGCCGAGGGTGGCTCGATCACCGCGGGCAACTCCTCCCAGATCTCCGACGGCGCCTCGGCGGTGGTCGTCACGACCCGCGAGCACGCAGAGGAGAGCGGCTGGCCGGTGCTCGCCGTGATCGGGGCCAGCGGTCAGACCGCCGGCCCGGACAACTCGCTCCAGGCCCAGCCGGCCCGGGCGATCGAGCGAGCCTGCGCGAAACAGGGCATCACGCCGGCCGATCTCGACCTGGTCGAGATCAACGAGGCGTTCGGCGCGGTCGTCGCGCGTTCGCAGCGGGAGCTCGGCCTGAGCGCCGAGATCGTGAACATCCACGGCGGCGGCATCGCCATCGGGCACCCGATCGGCGCCAGCGGCAACCGGCTGGTGGTCCACATGGCGCATGAGCTCGCCCGCCGGGGGTCCGGCACGGTCGCGGTCGGCCTGTGCGGCGGCGGAGGTCAGGGCGAGGCGCTCATCCTGACGCGGTGACCGTACCCCGCTGATCCCGACGCGGTCGCCATCACGCGGCGACTGCGTCGCTCAGCGCAGCGCCTTGGCGGCCTTCTTCTCGGCCTTCTTCGCCCGCTTGTACTGCGTCGCGGCGATCGGCGAGTCGGCGGCGACGACCTCGCCGCGCTCATCGCGCCGCATGTCGATGATCGCGCCGATCGCCAGGGCGAGCGTGATGCCCCAGCTCGCCCACGCCAGCAGGGCCCGCCAGGTGATCGGGGCGTCGCGCGAGCCGCGCAGCAGCGCGAGTCCCGCGGTGATCGCTCCGATGAGTCCGGTGCCGAAGAGATAGCGCATGCCTCCACGCTACTGGCTGCAGGCGATACAATGGGTGGTTGCACCTGTGTGTATCTACCGGCCGTCGGCTCCCCGGCGGACAGCGGCGGCACCCGACCCTGCGTCCCGGGCACTCGCGTCCCTGGCGCGCGAGAGCCATGACACAGACAACATCCGCCTCACCGAGCCTGCTGCGCCTGGCCGGATTCCCCTACTTCGCCATCGCGTTCATCGCCCGGCTCCCCTTCGCCATGATGGTGGTGGGCGTGCTGACCCTGGCCGTCACCGCACGCGGATCGATCGCGCTCGGCGGTCTCACCTCGGCGGCGGTCGGCGTGGGCACGGCGTGCATCGGACCGCTGCTGGGTGCGGCTGCGGACCGCTTCGGACAGCGCCCCGTGCTGCTCATCGTCGGCGTCGCCAACGCGCTCGCCCTCGTGCTGTTCATCCTCACCGCCTACAGCTCCGCACCCGACTCGGCACTGCTGCTCTCGGCGTTCGTGATCGGGGCGACAGCTCCGCAGGTCGCGCCGATGTCGCGGTCCCGGCTCGTGACGATGATCACCGAGCGGATGCCCGAGGGGAGGCATGCCCGCGTGGTCGGCGCGACCATGGCCTACGAGTCGGCCGCGGATGAGACCGTCTTCGTCTTCGGACCGTTCCTGGTGGGCCTGCTCGCCTCGCTGATCGCCCCCTGGGCGCCGCTGGCGATCGGCGCCGGCCTCACCGTCGTGTTCGTCGGCGCGTTCGCGCTGCACCCCAGCGGAGCGCACATCTCGGCTGCTCGCCAGGGCGACGGGGCCGCGCTGGGGTCGGCACGGGAGCTGTTCCGCGCGAAGCTGCTCGTGGTCGCGCTGGGCATGCTCGGCGTGGGGTACTTCTTCGGCGCCATGCTCACCTCGCTCACCTCGTTCATGGCCGACCGTGGACATGCCGAGCAGGCGGGGCTGCTGTACGGGGTGATGGGCATCGGCTCGGCCGGGCTCGCCCTGGGCGTCACGGTGCTGCCCGCCCGCTTCACGCTGCGCGCTCGGTGGATCGCGTTCTCCAGCATCCTGCTCGCCGGGACCCTGCTGCTGCCGTTCGTCCGGGACGTGCCGGGGATGTGCCTGGCGCTCGCCCTGATGGGCATCGGCATCGGCCCCACGCTCGTCACTCAGTACAGCTTCGGCGCGGCGCACAGCCCCGCGGGTCGCTCGGCCACAGTGATGACGATGCTGGGGGCGTCCATCGTCGTCGGCCAGTCACTGGGTGCGGCGGTCACCGGCCAGATCGCGGAGGACATCGGCACGCCGATGGCGCTCGCGATGCCGATGGTCGCGGCCGCGGTGGTCGTCGTCTCCGGCATCCTCAATGCCATCCTGAACCGCGCTCCCACCTTCACTCGATAGCCTGGGAAGCCGAGGCCGCACGCTCGTCGTGCCCGAATGGCTGCGACAGGACGGAAATGTGATGACCGACAGCACGCACGCGGAGTTCGTGGTCGTCGCGAACCGGCTCCCGGTCGACCGCGTCGTAGACCAGGACGGGAACGAGCACTGGCGCACCTCGCCGGGCGGCCTGGTCGCCGCTCTCGAGCCCGTCATGCAGCAGGTCGACGGCGCCTGGGTCGGCTGGCCCGGGCAGGCCGACCTGCAGCTCGCGCCGTTCACCGCCGACGGCATCCGGCTGATCCCCATCGAGCTCAGCGCCCAGGAGGTCGAGGAGTACTACGAGGGCTTCTCGAACGACACGATCTGGCCGCTGTACCACGATGTCATCGCACCGCCGCAGTTCCACCGCGAGTGGTGGGACGCCTACACCAGGGTGAACCGCCGCTTCGCCGAGGCCGCTGCCGAGGCGGTGGCCCCGGACGGCACGGTGTGGGTGCAGGACTACCAGCTGCAGCTGGCCCCGGCGATGATCCGGGAGCTGCGCCCCGACGTCACGATCGGCTACTTCCACCACATCCCGTTCCCCGCGCACGGGCTCTACGCCCAGCTGCCCTGGCGCGATCAGGTGCTGCAGGGACTCCTCGGCGCGGACGTGATCGGCTTCCAGCGCGCGCAGGATGCCGCGAACTTCGTCGCCGCGGTGAAGCGGCGGCTGCGCTACGAGGCGAAGGCGACCTCGGTGTCCCTTCCGGACGGGCGCGTGCCGCTGGTGAAGGCCTTCCCGATCTCGATCGACACGGTGCCGTACCGCGAGCTCGCCCAGCGCCCCGACATCCGCGCCAGGGCCGAGGAGATCCGCGCCAGTCTCGGGCATCCGAAGAAGATCCTGCTGGGCGTCGACCGGTTGGACTACACCAAGGGCATCCGGCACCGCATCAAGGCCTACGGCGAACTGCTCGACCAGCGTCGTCTGTCGGTCGAAGACGTCACGCTCGTGCAGGTCGCCAGCCCCAGCCGTGAACGCGTGGACTCGTACGTGCACCTGCGCGATGAGATCGAGCTCGCGGTCGGGCGCATCAACGGCGACCACGACACGATGGACCACACGGCGATCCGCTATCTGCACCAGGGCTATCCCCGCGAGGAGATGGTGGCGCTCTACCTCGCCGCCGACGTCATGCTCGTCACCGCGTTGCGCGACGGCATGAACCTCGTCGCCAAGGAGTACGTCGCCACCCGCGCCGACAACCGCGGCGTGCTGGTGCTCAGCGAGTTCACCGGCGCCGCCGACGAGCTGCGCCAGGCGGTGCGCGTCAACCCGCACGACATCGAAGGCCTCAAGGAGGCCATCGTGGCGGCGATCGAGATGCCGCCCGGCGAGCAGGGCAAACGGATGCGCGCGCTGCGCAAGCGCGTGCTGGAGCACGACGTGAACGCCTGGGCGCGGTCGTTCCTGGCCGCTCTCACGGCGGCCCGGCGCTGATCGCTCCCGGACGAGGGCGACTCGCTACGGTGGAGGGGTGACCCGTACCTGGAGCCCCGACGCCGCCGACCCGTCCCTGACCGCGATCGCCCGCACCCCGCGACTGCTGGTCGCCCTCGACTTCGACGGCACGGTGTCGGAGTTCGCGGTCGAGCCGATGAGCGCCCGGGTGCTGCCCGAGGCGAAGGACGCCGTCGACCGTCTCACGGCGCTGCCGGACACCGTCGTCGCCTACGTCTCGGGCCGCAGCCTCGATCATCTCCGGGTCATCGCCGAACACGACGACGACTCGACGATCGCCCTGGCCGGATCGCACGGCGCCCAGCATTGGATCCCCGGCGAGGGCCGGATCGACCCCGCCGACACGCCCGGAGAGCGCGTCCTGCGCGAGCGGCTGTGGGACGAGGTCGGAGAACTGCTGCGCGCCTACCCGGGCGTAGAGCTGGAGCGCAAGACCTACGGGCTGGGCATCCACGGCCGTCCCGCCGACCCCGCCGTGGAGGAGCGGGCGTTCGCCGCCGTGGACGCGCTCATGGAACGCGGTGCGCCCGGATGGCGGCGCCGCACCGGTGACCGCATCCTCGAGTTCTCCTCGCGTCCCGAGGGGAAGGACGCCGCGATCGCGGCGCTGCGCGAGCGCTACGCGGCGACCGGCGTGCTGTTCGCCGGCGACGACGTCACCGA
>JBASAE010000412.1:0-7526 GCA_049654285.1 Microbacterium sp. | reverse complement strand
TCCCCGGTGCCGGGGAGGTCGCGCGGTTGATCGGGCTCGCCGACGCGGTCGCCGGCGCCTCGCTGGTGATCACCGGGGAGGGCTCCTACGACGGCCAGTCGGGCGACGGCAAGGTGCCGTCGTTCGTCGCCTCGCTCGCGGCGGATGCCGGCGTGCCGGCCGTCGTGGTCGCCGGGCGCATCGCCGAGGACGCCGACACGTCGATCTTCTCCTCGGCGGTCTCGCTGACCGCACTGGCCGGATCTCCGGCATCCGCCCTCGCCGAACCCGCTCGCTGGCTGCGTGCGGCAGGTGCCGAGCTCGCCGGCGACTTCGGCGGCTAGCCGTCCGTGAGTGGCCGTGGTCCGGCATCCGCTCTGCTCACGGAGGACGTCGCTCGGCGGTCCCCCTCCGATGCGAGATCCATCCGCGCTGATGGCGTACGGAAGGGAACTGCTGCGGAGAACGCGGCAGGAGGCGCGAGGAGGGACTGTTACGCCTCGGGCTCGCCGTCGATCAGGCCGCGCAGCCAGTCACGGGCCTCGACGAACACCTCATCGGCGTACCGTTCGGGGTACTGCACGATCTTCCGGTCGGCCCGCGGATAGGAGCCGAGGAACACCACGCGCGGGCTGAACCGGCGCACGCCCAGCAGTGCGTCCGCCATCCGCTCGTCGTGCACGTGCCCGTCGGCGTCGATGACGAACCGGTACCGGCCGAGCTCGTCGCCGATCGGCCGCGACTCCAACAACGACAGGTTGATCCCGCGGGTGGAGAACTGTTCGAGCAGATCGAGCAGGCCACCCGGGCGGTCGTCGGGCAGCTCGACGATGAGCGAGGTCTTGTCGGCGCCGGTCGGCGGTGCAGGAACGGTCGTGCGGGTGACGAGCACGAAGCGGGTCACCGCATTGTCGTTGTCCCCGATCTCGGTCGCCAGCACCTCCAGGTCGTGGTGCGCGACGATGCCGGGGGCCGCGATCGCCGCCTGGGCGGGCAGGCTGTCGTCGAGGATTCCGAGCGCGGAGGCCACGTTGCTCGCCGCCGGCACATGCGCATGCTTCGGCAGATGCTCGCCGAGCCAGCCGTGGCATTGGGCGTACGCGACCGGATGCGCGGCGATCACCTCGACCTCGTCGAGCGTCGTGCCCGGCTTCGCGACCAGCACGAAGTTCACGTTGACCAGGTATTCCCCGATGATCCGCAGCCCCGGGCTGGTGGCCAGGGCATCCTGCGTGGTCGACACCCCGCCCTCGATCGAGTTCTCGATCGCGATCATCGCCGCGTCGCTGCGCCCCTCCAGCACGTCGTCGAGCGCCTCGCCGACGTTGTGCACGGGCTTCCACTCGTGCCCGCGCGCCTCGGGCACCTGGTCGAGCGCGGCCTCGGTGAACGTCCCGGCGGGGCCCAGATAGCTGTAGGTGCGGCGTTCGGTCACGGCGTTCAGCCTATCTCCCACCGTCGAATGATCGGACCGGCATCGAAGCACACCCGAGGGACGACAGAACGTGAGAGAATTTTACATCTGAATGCGTCCACATACACGACTCGCGTCAGGAAGGTGTTCGATGGATGAAGTCACCGATCTCCTCGACCGTATCCAGCAGCGCCTTCCCGGTCTTCGGCCCTCGGAGCAGTCCATCGCCCGCTTCGTCCTGAGCGATCCGGAACGCGCGCTCCGCATGAGCATCACGAATCTCGCCGACCACGTGGAGGTCTCCGTCGCCACGGTGGCGCGGTTCTGCAGCGGGGTGGACGCGTCGGGATACGGGGACTTCCGCCGACAGCTCACCGCTGCGCTGACCCGCAATACTGCGGAGCTGAGCCGGTTCGGCGTGTCGGACACCGATGTGTCGCCCACCGACGACATCGGTGAGGTGATCACCAAGATCGCCCTCCACGAGGTGCACGCCATCCAGGCGACCGCGAACAGTCTCGATGTCACAGCGATCGACGCCGTCGTCGACGCCGTCATCGCCGCCCCTCGCATCGACATCTACGGTTCGGCGGCAAGCGCGGTCGCCGGTGTCGATCTGCAGCAGAAGCTCCATCGTCTTGCACTGGCTTCCTTCCATTGGTCGGACCCTCACCTCGCCCTCGCCAGCGCCGCCATTCTCCAAGAGGGCTGCGTGGCGATCGGCATCTCCCATTCCGGCCTCACCATCGAGACCGCTCATGCCATCGCCGTCGCTCGTGATGCCGGCGCGACAACGGTGGCCATCACGAACTATCCCGATTCGCCCCTCGCCCGTGCCGCGGATCATGTGCTCTGCACGGTCGCCAGGGAGACGCGCTATCGTTCCGGTGCGATGTCGGGACGCATGGCTCAGCTCGCCATCGTCGACTTCCTCTTCGTCCGCGCCGCACAGCGTCGACACGACCAGGTGCCCGGCTCCCTCGAGGAGAGATACCATCTCATCCAGGCTCATCGTCTCAACTACCACGATGACGTCAGCAGCCCCAGCCGGTCCTGATCCTCTCGACGACCCGGTTGCTGAACGCTCTCCGCAGCGGCCCGGGTTCCGCCCCACGCCGGGTGGGATGCACACGGTTCGTGAGAAGAACCACCGCCACCTGATGGTGAGGGTCCGCCCACCACATGGTTCCGGTGAACCCCGTGTGCCCGACGCCGCTGGCGCGGCCCATGAACCCGTGATCCGCCGTGCGAAGGCCCAGGGTGTGCCCGAACCCCGGATCCGGCCCGGCGATATCGGCGGGCGTCACCGCGAGCGGCCATCCCCGGGGGCCGAGCAGACGATCGTCGAGGAACGATTCCGCAAAGGAGAGGACGTCCCCCACAGGGGCGAAGAGACCCGCGTTTCCCGTGCGTCCGCCAAGCCACCAGGAGAGCTCATCATGAACCTGCCCGCGTACCATGCCTCGACCTATGAAGCTCATATCCTCGGTGGCGACGGCGCATTCCGGTTCGACGGGGCCATATCGGGTGCGTGAGACCCCGAGCGGTCCCGTGACGAACTCGCTCACGAGCTGCGGCAGGCTCTTCCCCGTCAGACGCTCCGCGATGACCCCCGCCGCGATGTATCCCGTACAGGAATAGCGGAACACCGCACCAGGCGCGCTCTCCAGAGGAGTGCGAATCACGCGCTCGAGCCGCTCCATCGGATCCATGCCGGGTTCGTCGCGCCAGAGAAACACGTCGTGAGGGAAGCCCGCGGTGTGGGTCAACAGCATCCTCAGGGTGATCTCCGGCGCCCCGCGCCCGGACCCGACGTCGATCACCGAGCCGACCGGGGCATCCGGGTCTATCCGCCCGTCGTTGACCAGCTGGAGCAGAACGGCCGCCGTGTACGTCTTCGTGATCGATGCCAGATCGAACAGCGATTCTTCCGCTACGGGCTCCGGGGCGTCCAGAGCCAGGTGCCCTCCGAACGACACCGCGCGCTGACCCCGGTGCGCGATGCCCGCCGCCGCTGCCGTACCGAGACCGGCCGCAAGAGCCTCCTCGACCACCTGATCGGTCAGCCGCTGCATGGCGCTCAGCGCGACCACCCCGTCTGCGCCACCAGTCGCTCGGTGATCTTGAGAGGGTTGGTGACGGCCGTGCCCACGACGACGGCCCAGGCTCCCGCTTCGAAAGCGGTGCGTACGTCGGATGGCGTCCAGATGCGGCCCTCAGCGACCACGGGCACATCGATCTGCGACCGCAGCGACGAGATCAGCGCGAAATCAGGCGCCGTCGGCACGCGGTCGCGCGTGTATCCCGAGAGCGTCGTTGCGATCAGATCGGCCCCCGCTTCCGCGGCGGACGTTCCGGACGCGACGTCGTCGACATCGGCCATCACCCGCACACCCAATTCGTCCCGGATGCGACGGATGAGCTCTGCTGCGGAGGGGCCTCCTGCACGTTCTCTGAGCGTCGCGTCGAGTGCCACGATGTCTGCGCCGGCGTCGACGACTTCGCGTGCGGTCTCCAAGGTGGGGGTGATGTACACGGGACGACCGTCGAGGATCTTCCGAATCCCGATGATGGGGACCGCAACCGCCGACCGGATGGCGGCGACGTCGTCCGCTCCTTCCGCTCGGATGCCCACCGCGCCCCCGCGCTCTGCGGCGACGGCCACGGCCCGCATGAAGGTCGGTCCATGCAGCGGATTGTCGGGCCGTGCCTGGCAGGACACGATCACTCCGCCCGCGAGTGGAGTCAAGTCGATCATCGTTCTTCCTTCGTCACTAGTGGGGGCCATTCGGAGACGGCCTCCCTGTTCTGCGTCAGCGCGACGCCGATCCGCAGTGCCCCGTCCAGCGGCTCCCCTCCGGGTGGAACAAGGACCATCTCCGCTTCACGGATCCGCACCGCGAAGGCGTCGACCACCTCTCCTCCGAGGTGTGCGATCCCGCCCGTCAGCGCGCACCGGCGAGGAATGTCCGTCCCGCTCACGGCGATCGCGGCCTCGGCCAGATGCGTGCCCGCTGCGCGCAGGATCTCCCGCGCCACGGGATCCTCCTCGGCGGCCTCCACCACGTCGGGGACGAACGCGGCGAGGAGTCGGGCACGATCGTCTCGGGTGTAGATCTGCCGCGGCAGACCCTCCAACTCGCCGTATCGCCTCATCGCTGCGGACCGCAGTGCAGGCGAGCCGCCTGCTCTCCCGTCGTGGGCGCGCAACGCCGCCTGGAGCCCGTGAACACCGATCCAGGCACCTCCGCCCTGATCTCCGAGAAGGTGCCCCCAGCCGTCGGCGCGCCGCCAGACGTGATGCAAGTCGGATCCCAGGGCGATGACGCCCGTGCCCGCTGCGACGACGACCCCGCCGTGGAGTCCGAGCGCTCCCACCAAGGCGGTCACCGCGTCCGAGCAGACGACCGTCGACGCATCCGGCCAATGGCGCCGCAGTGCGTCATGAACCGACCCGGCGCCGTCCACCAATCCGAGGACGCCGCTCATTCCGAGCACGACCCGGCGCGGTGCCCGGCCCGTCGAATCGCGGACGCCCCGGGCGATCTCCGCGAGGATGACGCCGACATCGATGCCGTGCGCCCCGACGGACAGCGCCGGTCCGCGGCCGCGACGTCCATCGGCGGTGCACCATCGCGACCCGCCCCCGCCGATGTCGATGGCGAGAACCGTCATTTGCTCATCCCCGCAGTCAGCCCGGAGATGATCTGTCGAGTGGCCAGGAGGAAGAGAACGACCAGCGGGAGCGTCGCGATGACGAGTCCTGCGAAGAGCGCCGACCAGTCTGTCTGGTATTGCCCGAAGAAGGACGTCAACCCCACGGGGAGCGTGTAGTGCGACGTCGACCGCATGAGGACGAGAGGAAAGAGGAAGTCGTTCCAGATCGGCACGAAGCGGAAGATCGCGACGGTGGCGATCGCGGGGCGGACGAGGGGAACCATGATCGTGAGAAAGCGGCGGAACGAGCCGGCGCCATCGATCTGGGCGGCTTCCTCCAGTTCCATCGGGAGCTGTCGGAAGAACGCCGTCAGCACGAAGACCGAGAACGGGATTCCGATCGTTGAGTAGATCAACACCAGGGAGACCGGATTGTCGACGAGCCGCATCGAGTCCATCAGATAGAACAACGGCAGGATCGCCAGATGCACCGGCAGCATCAGCCCGGAGAGGAAGGTCGCTTCGATGGCGCCGACGATCCGAGAGCGCGAACGGGATATCGCATACGCGGCAGGCACCGCGACGGCGATGGTCAGGAGGACGGATGCCGTCGTCACGACGAACGAGTTCACGAAGTACTGCGAGAAGTTGCCTTTGCTCCATGCCAGCGTGTAGGACGCGAAGGAAGGAGGGATCGGCAATCCGACGGGGTCGGTGTAGATGTCCTTGCTCGGACGCAGTGAGTTCGACACCATGAGCAGCAGCGGCCCGACGGCGATGAACGCGTATGCCGACAGCAGCACCGTGACCAGCGGGCCACCGGGCGAGCTGGACCGTGGACGCCGTCGTCCGGCGTCGCGAGAGTCTGTCCGGATCGTCATTTCAGCCTGGCCTCCCGCCGGCGAGCAAGATAGGTGGCGGTGAGTGCCACCCCGAAGATCAGCAGGAAGAGGAGAGTCGCCAGAGCCGAGGAGACGCCGATGCCGTTGCTCGATCCCGATTCGAACGCGATGCGGTAGAAGACCAGTGAGAGCACGTCCGTCGCTCCCGCAGGACTGCCGTCGATCCCGCCGATCGCGTAGGGGAGAGCGAGTGCTTCCATCGCTCCGATGAAGGCCAGAATGCTCACCGTCGTGATCGCCGGTGTCAACAGCGGGAAGGTGATCGCGGCGAAGCGCTGGCGCGCACTGGCTCCGTCCATCGCCGCGGCTTCTTCGATCTCGTCGGGGATGCCCCCGAGGGCCGCGCCGTAGAGGAGCATGGGGAATCCGACCCACTGCCATACGGACACCAGCACGATGACCCAGAGCGCCGTGTTCGGAGACCCGAGCCAGGGAAGGGCGAGATGCCCCAGTCCTATGGCCTTGAGCGTCGCGTTGATCGGACCGAACGTCGGTGAGAGCATCAGAGACCACAGGTAGCCGATCACGATGGGGCTCACCAGATAGGGCATGGTGAACAGCACCTGGAAGAATCGCTTTCCGCTCTTCCGGCGATGCAGGGCCAGCGCCAACCCGAGACCGAGGGTGTTCTGCCCGACGATGGCGCCGAGGAACAGCAGAGTGTTGTGGAAGAAGGCTCGGGGGATCTGCTGCGCATACGGGGACTGAGTGAGCAGCGTGAGGAAGTTGTCCCATCCCGAGAATCCTCCTCGCGATGTGCCGTTCCACTGGAAGAACGCATAGGAGAACGCCGTCACCATGGGGTAGAGCAGGAACACCGAGAACAGGATGATCGCCGGCAGCAGGAAGAGGATCGCGGGACCGAGCCCGAGCAGTCCCCCCGTCCCCCCGCGAGGGCTCCGCGCAGGTGCGGAGCCCTCCGAGGGAGTTCTCACCGCTGCGGGAGAGCTCAGGACGTCGTGAGCCACTGGGAGATGCCCTGCTGCAGTTCGCGCGCGAGTTGCGCAGCATCTGTGCTGCCGAGGAACAACGCTTGCACCCCGGGGTTGAAGATGTCCGACGCGGCCGGCGTCCCCCACCGGAAGTCGGTGTACAGCAGGTACTTCTGGGGGTTCTGGTCGTAGGTGGCCACGATCTCTTCGAGCAGCTCATCCGTGATCTTCACATTCTTCACGGGGGAGAGCTGCGAGACCTGGTCCGTGAACATCTGCCCGAACTCCTGAGTCGTCATCCACGACAGAAGCTCCGCTGCCGCCTTCTGCTTGTCGGAGGAGGCGTTGATGGCGAAGGACCCGTCCTGGTAAGCAGTGACGACACCCTCGTCCAACGGTGCGCCGTCGACCGGCGGCACGGGGAACATCCCCAGCTTGAGGTCGGGGTTCTGCCCGCGGAAGAAGCTGACCTCGAAAGATCCACCAGGGAACATCCCGGCCTGCTCCGAGATGAACAGCGTCTGTGCATCGGTGTAGGACACGGCGGTGACGTCCGAGGGCATGTACTTCTGCAGTTGCGTGAGAAGATCCACGCTCTCCACGAACACGGGATCCTCGAACGTCGTCTTCTCGGACTTGACC
>JBASAE010000411.1:0-4020 GCA_049654285.1 Microbacterium sp. | reverse complement strand
GCGGACGACGGGCGGTCGGCGGGCTTCTTGGCGATCATCGCCATCACCAGGTTCTGCACCGGGCCGGGTACGGTCGCCGGCAGCGGCGGGGGCTGCTCGTTGATCTGCGCCATGGCGATCGCCACCTGCGACTCGCCGGTGAACGGGCGCTTGCCCGCCAGGCACTCGTAGGCGACGATGCCCAGGGAGTAGATGTCGGTCGCGGGGGAGGCGGAGTGACCGGACGCCTGCTCGGGCGAGAGGTACTGCACGGTGCCCATCACCTGACCGGTGGCCGTGAGCGGCACCTGGTCGGCGATGCGGGCGATGCCGAAGTCGGTGATCTTCACCCGTCCGTCCGGCGTGATCAGCAGGTTGCCCGGCTTGATGTCGCGGTGCACGAGCCCGGCGGCGTGCGCGGCCTGGAGGGCGGATGCGGTCTGAGCGACGATGTCGAGGGTCTTGTCCGCGCTCAGCGCGCCGTCGCGCTCCAGGATCGTGGAGAGCGCCTCGCCCGGCACCAGCTCCATGACGAGGTACGCCGAGCCGTTCTCCTCGCCGTAGTCGAAGACGCTCGCGATGCCCTCGTGGTTGACGAGCGCCGCGTGTCGCGCCTCGGCGCGGAACCGCTCGAGGAACCCGGGGTCGCCCATGTACTCGTCTTTGAGGATCTTGATGGCGACGGTGCGCCCGATGACGTGATCGGTCGCCTCCCACACTTCGCCCATGCCGCCGATCGCGATCCGCGACTGCAGCTCGTAGCGACCACCGAACGACACACCCTGCGTCGGCCTCATCTGCCCAGCACCGCCTCTATGACCCGTTTCGCAATCGGAGCGGCGATCTCATCGCCGGATCCGGACTGCCCCATACCGCCGCCGTTCTCGACGACCACCGCAACCGCCACCCGCGGATCCTCCGCGGGTGCGAAACCTGTGAACCACAGCGTGTACGGGCGCCTGCCACCCATCTCCGCCGTGCCCGTCTTACCGGCCACATCGATCCCGTCTATTCTTGCACCGGTCGCCGCGCCGTCCTGGCTGTTGACGCTCGCGACCATCGCATCCGTGATCGCGGCCGCGACCTTGGGGTCGACGGCCCTGCCGAGCTCGGTGTTCTCGTACTGACGGTGATCGGCGAAGTCGTCGCCGATCACGGCATCCACCATGTGCGGGTTCATCACCATCCCGCCGTTGCCGATGCCGGCCGCGACCAGCGCCATCTGGAGGGGGCTTGCGGTGACCACCTGCTGGCCGAAGCCGCTCATCGCGGTCTGCGCCTCGTCGACGACCTTCGGGTAGCTGGAGGTGGCGGTGCCGAGGGGCGTCTCGAAGGAGCCGTTGAAGCCGAACTTCTCTGCCGCTTCACGGATCTTCTTCGGCCCGAGCTTCATCGCGAGCTCCGCCATCGGGATGTTGCAGCTGAGCCGGATGGCCTCGGCGAGCGTGGTCGTCGCACCCGGTCCGCAGGAGCCGCCCCAGGCGTTGGACACCACGACGTCGGTGCCGGCCAGGGGGAGTCTCGCCGGGTTGGGGAAGGTCGAGGCCATCGTGTAGTCGCCGCTGGAGAGGGCTGCCGCGGCGACGACGAGCTTGAAGGTCGAACCAGGCGGGTAGATCTCGTCGAAACCACGGTTCAGCATCGGTTTCGACGGGTCGGCGTCGAGCACGTCGAACGCGGCGTTCACGCCGTCGGCGTCGTGCGCTGCCAGTGTGTTGGTGTCGAAGCTCGGCGTCGAGACGTTCACGAGAATGCGGCCGGTGGAGGGCTCCACCGCGACCACCGCGCCCTGCAGCCCCTGCTCGGTGAGGGCGTCCCAGGCGGCCTTCTGCGCAGCCGCGTTCAGGCTGAGCTCCACGCTCATGCCCTGCGGCGGGCGACCGGTGAAGATCTGCTCCAGCTCGCCGATCAGCCCGGTCGACCCGACGCCGGAGAGGTCGGTGTTCAGGGCGTTCTCGATGCGGGTGGACGCGCCCAGCACCGGGTTGTAGTAGCCGGTCACCGGCGCCCACATCGCGGCGTCCACGTACGACCGCTGGTATCGGTACTTGTCGTTCGTCGGGCTCGACGAGGCGATCGCCGTGCCGTCGACGATGATCGACCCCCGCTGGATCTGGTAGCTGTCCAGACGCGTGCGCGTGTTGTAGGGGTTCTCCGCCAGCGTGTCGGCGTTCACCACCTGGATCCAGCTGACCGAGAGGAGCAGCGCGAAGAACATCGCGAGCATGACGAGCGCGAGACGTCTCACTTCCTTGGTCATCAGCCGATCACCACCCGGGGCTGGCGGCGGACGCCGTCGCTGATGCGCAGCAGCAGCGCGACGATCAGCCAGTTCGCCACCAGCGAGGAGCCGCCCGCGGCGAGGAACGGGGTGGTGAGCCCTGTGAGCGGGATGAGGCGGGTGACGCCGCCGACCATGATGAACACCTGCAGGGCGATCGTGAACGACAGACCGATCGCGAGCAGTTTGCCGAAGTCATCCTGCCCGGCCAGCCCGATCCGCACCCCGCGGCTGACGAACACCATGTACAGGCAGAGGATCGCGAACAGCCCCACGATGCCGAGCTCCTCGCCGAGGCTGGGGATGATGAAGTCGCTCTGCGCGAGCGGCGTGATGTACGGCCGGCCCTGCCCCCAGCCGGTGCCGATCAGCCCGCCCCGAGCGAGGCCGAAGATGCCCTCGACCAGCTGTCCGCTGCCGCCCTCGGCCTCGATGAGCTTCGGGTTGAAGGCATCCAGCCAGCTCACGAACCGGCCGTGCACGTAGCTCAGCACCTGCGCGGCGAGGAACACGCCGACCGCGACCCCGGCGAGGCCGATCAGCACCCAGCTGGTCTTGCCGGTCGCGACGTACAGCATCGCGATGAACATGCCGAAGATCAGCATTCCGGTGCCGAGGTCGCGCTGGATGACGATGATGCCCAGCGACACCGCCCACACCACGATCACCGGGCCGAGCTCGCGCATGCGCGGCCAGGTGATGCCCAGGAACCGCTTGCCCACCGAGGCGAGGCTCTCGCGGGTGCGCACCAGGTAGCCGGCGAAGAAGACGCCCAGGCAGATCTTCGCGAGCTCGCCGGGCTGGAACGAGAAGATGCCGCCGATCGACACCCAGACGTCGGCGGCGGCGCCGGGGATGCGCAGGCCAGGGATGAACGGCAGGAGCAGCAGCACGATGCCCGCCAGGCCGAAGATGTACGTGTAGCGGTACAGCACGCGGTAGTTGCGCAGCGCGATCACCAGCGCGATCGCGGCGGCCAGCGAGATCGCCGTCCAGGCGAGCTGGCGGGTCGAGTAGGCGTCCCAGCCGCTCTCGTCGAACGCGATGTCGATGCGGTAGATCATCGCGATGCCGAGCCCGGTGAGCAGGGTCGCGATGGGCAGCACGAACGGGTCGGCGGCGGATGCCACGATGCGCAGCACGATGTGCAGGGCGAAGGTGAGCACGGCCATCCCGCCGCCGATCATCAGGATCGTCGGGTCGATGCCGCCGCGGGCGCCCAGCTGCACGAGCGTGAGGGCGGCGCCGCCGATCGCACAGGCGAACAGCAGCAGCCAGAACTCCCGGTTGCGCTGCGTCTGCGGCATCCGGATCTTCTTCAGCGCCTTGACGACGGCGGTGTCTGCGGTCACGTCGGTCATGGGGTGGGCGCTCCGCTCGGTGTCGGGGCTCCCGGGGTGGGCTCGGTCGTGGGGAGGGGGGTCGGTGTCCTGCTCTGGTCGATGACGGACTGGGCGCTCTGGCGCAGGCGGGCCACGATCGCCTGCGCGTCGGACAGCGAGCGGGCGTTGATCGTGCGCTCGACGGAGTTGCGCTGGTAGGGCGGGAGATCGGCGAGCAGGATGTTCGTGTCCTCGACCTCGCTCGACAGCGAGATCGGGCCGATGCTCTGCTGCACGCCGCGGAAGATCACGACGCTGTCCTCGTCGGCGCCGACGAAGTACCGGGTCTGGGTCCAGTTGTAGGCGACCACCGTGCCGCCGGCGAGGGCCAGGAGGGCCACGACGAGGGCGGCGATCCAGGCGTAGCGGCGCCGGCGG
>JBASAE010000410.1:0-2562 GCA_049654285.1 Microbacterium sp. | reverse complement strand
CCCCGATGGTGTTCGATGGGTCGCCGGGATGCGTGACCGTCGGACCTGCGTCGCTCTGTCCGGGTTCAGGAGTTCCCTGATCCCTGTTCCCCGCGGGTCGATTGGCCGGTGAAAGTAGTTTAGACGCCTTGACTATTCTAATTTAGAAACCTAAACTATGTGCATGTCCACAGACTCTCCCCCACCCATCCCTGACGCCATCCCGAACGCCGATGCGCCGAGGAAGAAGCCGATCCGTTTCAAGATCGGTGTGGGGCTGCTGATCCTCTATCCGCTCATGTATCTGATCATCCCCATCGCGCCGTTCCTGCCCATCGATGTGGGATTCAAGGTCGGCCTGGTCGCGGCTGTCGTCGGTGCGGCAGAAGGCGTGTTCCTGCTCGGCGTGGCGTGCGTCGGCAAGGAGGCATACCTCGCCATCAAGGCGAGGCTGGGCCTGGGCAGGAAGAAGCGCGCGAGGGAAGAGGCCGCACACCTGTCAGCCGAAGCGGAAGCGCAGGCGGAGAAGGAGATGTCGTTCGATAGTGTCGATGGTGCCCCGGCGATCGACCCGCCCTCGTTGAACGCTCTCGAAGGCAGCACGAAGGATGAGCATGTCTGAATCCAGGACGGCACGCGAGGCCGCGATGAAGATCAATCAGCTGATCGTCGAACTGTGGATGGCCACGGAAGGACAGGCTCCGCGCCCGGAGGACTTCGAACTCACCGGGCAGCAGCACGCCGTGCTCGAGCTCATCGCTGGCGACTCGTCGCTGACTCCTCGTGACCTCGCTGAGGCGCTCGGGATCTCCAAGGGAGCGATCAGCCAGCACCTGGCTGCCCTCGAGAAGGGCGACTACATCACTCGGACGCGCAGCGCGCAGGACGGACGCGTTCAGGTGCTCCGGCTGGGACAGCGCGGCGAGGGCTACCGGGAGAGCATGCGCCGTTACGAGCAGTACATGGCGGACACCGCCGCCGAGAAGCTGTCGGTTGCTGATCTGAATGAGATCGTCGTGGCGCTGCAGAAGCTCAAGTCGGCCTTCGTGCACCAGGCGTAGGACTCGCGGTGATCACCAACAGGCTGCGGGCGCTGCGCACAGCGCACCGCTGGACCCAGGCCGAGCTGGCTGACCTGATCGATGTGTCCCGGCAGACCGTGGTGTCCTTGGAGAACGGGCGATGCGAGCCGACTCTGAAAGTCGCCATGCGCCTCTCCGCCGTGTTCGAGCAGCGCATCGAGGACATCTTCACCGCCGACCCCGCCGACCTTGCACACACGCGGACCCGGCTCCCCGGGCAGGATGGTAACCTTGCCGAGCCGTGCGGCAGACCGAGGAGGTGATTCCTGTGATGACGAAGACGACAGGGGTGCTCCCCTCCGGGGTCACGGTCGGACGATAGATCGTCCGGGAGCGCCGGTCCCGCTCCCGAAAGGCACGATCATGCACGTCCTCTCTGAACGCCCTCTCGACGACGGCGTCATCGAACGCGATTTTCTCCTCGACGCGATCCCTGGCATCCTGTGGATGCCGACGTCCGCGTCCTCTTCCGCACCCGTTCCCCTTATCCTGCTGGGCCATCCCGGCGGGTTGAGCCGCATGCGTCCGCGCTTGCAGGCGCGTGCACGCCACTCCGCCGCTCGGGGGTTCGCCTCGGCGACGCTCGAGCTCCCCGGCAGTGGTGAGCGTCCTCGCCTGCCGGTCGTGGACCAGGCCCGGAGCGAGCTCCGGCAGGCCCTTGCTGCCGGTGACCCCGTCTCCGACGATGTCGTCGACCGGCTCATCCTCCCGCTGGTCGACACCGCCGTGCCCGAACTGCGGCGGGCGCTCGACGTGCTGCTGACGTTGACCGGACTACGCGGACCGGTCGCCTACTCAGGCGGGGTGATCTCCATCGGCGTCCGCCTCGCGGCCGTCGAACCGCGGATCGTCGCGGCCGGCCTGTTCGCCGGAAGCTACGTCCCCCGGACCATCATCGAGGAGGCTCGGCGGGTCAGCATCCCGCTGCACGTGTTGCTGCAGTGGGACGACATCGGCAACGACCGTCAGGTGGCGCTCGACCTCTTCGACGCGTTCGGCTCGGAGGAGAAGACGCTGCTGGCCAACATGGGCGGCCATACCGGGGTCCCGATGTCCGCGGGCGAGCACGCGGCCGGATTCTTCGCCCGGCATCTGTCCTGACCGCTCCCCCGGCGTCATCCTGACGCAGACGGCGGCCGGACACGAGGACCCCGACGGATGCCTCAGCGCGTGAACCACCACCGGCGCCGAGGAGCGGGTGGATCGGCGGACGGCTCGGTCCTCGGCCTCTGACGTGCGGCTCGTCGTTCGCGCCAGGCCCGCACCTCGGCATCGACATCGCGAGTCGGTGTCACGACCGGTGGGCCACCCTGAAGCTGGCGTCGCGCCTCGATCACCCGACGGTTGAAGTCGTCGAGGATCTCGCGCACCTCGGTCTCGTGGGAGATCAGGTCGAGCTGCGCGTCGAGCTCGAGGTTCTCCACCCGCAGGCGGAGCGCGACCGGGCCGAGCCCGGAGATGTTCTCCGTCTCGATCTTGCGACGGATCCACCAGTCCGGAT
>JBASAE010000409.1:0-10101 GCA_049654285.1 Microbacterium sp. | reverse complement strand
GGGCATCTACCCGAACCTGGACTACCCCTCGGGCCCCGCGTACCATCTGCTCGGCTTCGAGACCGAGATCTTCACGCCGCTGTTCATCGCCGCCCGGGTGACCGGGTGGACCGCGCACATCATGGAGCAGGCCGCGGCGAACGCGTTGATCCGCCCGCTGTCGGCGTACAACGGTGTGGACGAGCGGCACATCGATGGGTACGTGCCCGACACCGCCGCGATCGACGTGCAGGAGCGGGCTGAGGAGGCGAGCGAGTGATGGCGGAGAAGATCGCGATCGTCTCCGGGGCGCGGACCGCGATCGGGCGCTTCGGCGGAGGTTTCAAGGACACCCCGGCGCACGAGCTGGGCGCGGCCGCCGTCGTCGAGGCGTTGCGTCGCTCGGGCGTCGACGGCGGGCGGGTCGGGGAGGTCGTCATCGGCACGATCGGCCAGGTCGCCGGCGATGCGTACATCTCCCGCCGGATCGCGCTCGCCGCGGGGCTGGACGTCAACACCCCCGCGTTCACGGTGAACCGTCTGTGCGGCTCGGGGCTGCAGGCGATCTGGTCGGGCGCGCAGGAGCTGCTGTGGGGCAGCACCGACGTGGTGGTCGCCGGCGGCGCGGAGAACATGACGCGGATGCCGTTCTACGACTTCAACGCGCGGTGGGGCGACCGGCTGGGTCACCGCCAGCTGCTGGACGGGACGATCGCCATGCTCACCGATCCGTTCACGAACAAGCACATGGGCACGACGGCGGAGAACGTCGCCGAGCGGTTCGGCATCTCGCGTGAAGAGCAGGACGCGTTCGCGCTCGAGTCGCAGAGACGGGCGGCGACGGATGCCGCGCAGGCCGCCTTCGCGGAGGAGATCGTGACGGTGACCACGTCGGGTCGGAAGCCCGTCGAGGTGTCGCGGGACGAGCATCCGCGACCGGACACGACGCTCGAGGCTCTGGCAGGGCTCCCCGCCGCGTTCGCCGACGGGGGAACGGTCACCGCGGGCAACGCCTCGGGCATCAACGACGGCGGGGCGGCCACCGTTCTGATGCGCGAGGCCGATGCACGCGCCGAGGGCGCGCCGGTGCTCGCGACGCTGGAGGCGGTGACGACCGCGGCGCTGGAACCCGAGATCATGGGCTATGCCCCCACGCTCGCGCTGCGCAAGCTGTTCCAGAGCACCGGCCTCACGCCGTCGGACATCTCCACGATCGAGCTGAACGAGGCGTTCGCCTCCCAGGCGCTCGCGGTGATCCGCGACACCGAGCTCGACCCGGCCCAGGTCAACCCCTACGGCGGGGCGATCGCCCTGGGGCATCCGGTCGGCGCGACGGGCGCGATCCTCACGGTGCGCGCGGCGCTGACCCTGCAGCGGACCGGCGGCGAGTACGCGATCGTGACGATGTGCATCGGTGGCGGGCAGGCGCTCGCGGCGCTGCTGAAGCGGGGCTGACCGTGACGGGCGAGGATCGCATGGCCGGTGACGCCTCCCTGCGGCGCCTGGAGGGAAGGACGGCGCTCGTCACCGGCGCCAGCCGGGGCATCGGGCTCGCGATCGCTCACCGGCTGGTGAGCGAAGGCGCGCGCGTGTGCATCACCGCGCGCCGGGAGGAGGGCCTGCGCGAAGCCGCGACCTCGTTCCCCGAGGGCTCTCTCATCTTCGCCGCAGGCAGGAGCGACGACCCCGAGCATCGCGCCGAGACGCTGGACCGGATCGCCGACGAGCTCGGCGGTCTCGACGTCCTCGTCAACAACGCGGGCATCAACCCGGTGTACGGGCCGCTCATCGACCTCGACGACGCCGGGGCGCGCAAGGCGATCGAGGTGAACGTCCTCGGCACGCTGGCCTGGACGCAGAGCGTCTATCACCACGTGGGTCTCGGCTTCGCCGAGCGCACGGGGGCGATCGTCAACATCGCCTCGGTGGCCGGGTACACGCCCTCCGAGGGCATCGGCATGTACGGCATCACCAAGGCGGCGCTGATACACATGACCCGCACGCTCGCTGTCGAGCTGGGCCCCGACGTGCGGGTCAACGCCGTCGCGCCGGCGGTCGTGAAGACCCGGTTCGCCCGCGCGCTGTACGAGGGCAGAGAGGACGAGGTCGCCGCGGCCTACCCGCTGCGCAGGCTGGGGACGCCGGAGGACATCGCCGCCGCGGTGGCCTACCTCGTCTCAGACGACTCGTCATGGATCACCGGACAGACCCTCACCCTCGACGGGGGTCTGCTGTCAGCAGGAGGAGCAGTATGAGCGGTCTGCCGAAGGACGTCGAAGAGCTGAGGATGCGGACCCGTGCCTTCATCCGGGAGGTCGTCGTCCCCGCGGAGCCGGCGCCGGGCGTCCGGCTCGACGAGGGCGAGCGGGTGCGCCTCATGCGCGCCGCGAAGGAGGCGGGGGTGTTCGCCCCCCACGCCGCACGCGAGTACGGCGGGCAGGGCCTGCCGATCGAGCACTGGTCGCCGGTCTTCCAGGAGGCCGGGTACTCGCCGATCGGGGCCGTCGTGCTCAACTGCATGGCGCCCGACGAGGGCAACATGCACATGATGAACGTCATCGCGACGGATGCTCAGAAGCAGCGTTATCTGGCTCCGCTCGTGGCGGGCGAGGTGCGTTCGTGCTTCGCGATGACCGAACCGCATCCGGGTGCCGGATCCGATCCCGCGGCGTTGCGCACCCGCGCCGTGCGTGCGGACGGCGGATGGGTCATCAACGGGCACAAGCGCTTCATCAGCGGTGCCGAGGTCGCCGGGTTCGCCATCGTCATGGCCGCGACCGACGACGGCGGCACCGGCGGCGCGACCATGTTCCTCGTCGACCTCGACAACCCGGGCATCCGCATCGGGGAACAGATCCACGCGATCGACCGGGCCATCGCCGGCGGGCATCCGCACGTCCACTTCGAGGACTGCTTCGTCCCGGACGACGCGGTGCTCGGCGCTCCCGGCGAGGGCTTCCGATACGCCCAAGTGCGGCTGGGGCCGGCGCGTCTCACGCACTGCATGCGGTGGCTGGGTCTCGCACGCCGTTCGCTGGACATCATGCTCGACCGGGTGAACCAGCGTGAGATCTTCGGGGCGCACATCTCCGAGCTCGGCATCGCCCAGGAGATGATCGCGCAGTCCGTGATCGACATCGAGACGTCCGACGCGATCATCACCAAGACCGCGCAGTTGCTGGCATCCGACCCGAAGGCGGGAGCCGCGATGTCGTCGGTCGCCAAGGTGCACTGCTCGGAGGCGATCTTCCGGGTCATCGACCGGGCGATCCAGCTCTGCGGCGGCGACGGGGTGACGGATGGCCTTCCCCTGGCCTCCTTCATGAACGAGGTGCGGCCGTTCCGCATCTACGACGGCTCGAACGAGACGCACAAGTGGGCGATCGCACGCCGTGCGAGCTCCCGGCGGCGCAGGGACGTCGCCGATGGTGCGGCGCGGATGGATGAGGTCTCGTGAGGTCGGAACCGGATGGGGTCGAGGTGGTCGCGACCCGCGCGCAGGCGGCGTCGCTGAGCAGCCCGCCGCTGCTGGTGCTGGAGTCGCTGGCGGAGTTCCTCGACACGGCGGGGCTCGGCGCGGGGCCCCTCGAATGGCAGCGCATCGGCGAGGGGCAGTCGAACGTGACGTTCCTGCTGCGGCGCGGCGATCGAGAGTTCGTGCTGCGCCGCGGCCCTCGGCCCCCGCTGCCGAGATCGACCCACGACATGGCCCGGGAGTCGCGCATCCAGCAGCTGGCGAAGGCGGCGGGCGTCGCGGTCCCGCAGATCCATGCCACCTGCACCGACGAGTCGGTGCTGGGCGTGCCGTTCTATGTCATGGAGTTCCTGGACGGGCTCGTCATCACCGATGAGGAGCCGGAGGCGTTCGCCGGTGCGGAGCAGCGGCGGGCGATCGCCTTCGCGACGCTCGACGAGCTCGTGGGCCTGCACGGCATCGACGTGACCCGAGGGGGGCTGGAGACGATCGGGCGCCCCGACGGCTACCTCACCCGTCAGGTGGGCACGTTCTCCACGCTGTGGGAGCAGGTGACCGAGCGCTCGGTCCCGCAGGTGATCGAGGCGGGCTCGTGGCTCGCCTCGCACGTCCCGGTCAGTCAGCGGGCGGCCCTCGTGCACGGCGACTACCGCATCGGGAACCTGATGTTCGCGAAGGAGGACCGGCCCCGGGTCATGGCGATCCTGGACTGGGAGATGGCCACGCTCGGGGATCCGCTCGCCGACCTCGGCTACTTCCTCGCCACCTACGGGCAGGCGGGCGCCGATGCGACCCCGCTCGAGCTCACGCCGGTCACCCGCAACGACGGGTATCCGACGCGGGACGAGCTGGCCGAGCGCTACGCCGCCGCCACGGGGCTCGACCTCGCCGAGCTGCGCTGGTACCAGGCGCTCGCGATGTGGAAGGCCTCGGTGTTCTGCGAGGCCATCTACACCCGCTGGCTGCATGGCGAACGGCCGGGCGACGAGTTCGCGCCGTTGCTCGAAGAAGGAGTGCCGAAGCTCGCGGAGGAGGCGCTGCGGCACATCGCAGGGTAGACCGGCTCGGGGAGCGGGGGCCATGGCGGCACTGGATAGACTGCCGCCATGAGGTTCGGTCTCTTCATCCCCCAGGGCTGGCGCTTCGATCTGGTCGGCATCCCGCCTGCCGAGCACTGGCGGGTGATGAGCGATCTCGCGCGGGCGGCGGATGCCGGACCGTGGGAGTCGCTGTGGGTGTACGACCATTTCCACACCACCCCGGTCGCCAGCGAGGAGGCCACCCACGAGGCGTGGACCCTGATGTCGGCGTTCGCGGCCTCCACCAGCCGCATCCGGCTCGGCCAGATGTGCACCTGCATGTCGTACCGCAACCCGGCCTACCTCGCGAAGGTGGCCGCGACCGTCGACCTCATCTCCGGCGGGCGCGCCGAGATGGGCATCGGCGGCGGCTGGTACGAGCACGAATGGCGCGCCTACGGCTACGGGTTCCCCTCCGCGGGTGACCGGTTGCGCCGCCTCGATGAGGGCGTGCAGATCATGCGGCAAGCCTGGACCACGGGCAGCGCGACCCTCGACGGCACGCACTACCAGGTCGATGGTGCGATCGTGCGGCCGCTGCCCCTGCAGCAGGGCGGTATCCCGCTGTGGATCGCGGGCGGCGGCGAGAAGGTCACCCTGAGGATCGCCGCGAAGTACGCCTCGTACACGAACTTCGGCAGCACGCCTGAGGAGTTCAGCCGCAAGAGCGAGATCCTCCGCGCACACACCGTCGATGTCGGCACCGAGTTCGACGCGATCGTGCGCTCCACCGACTACAACACCGTGATCGCAGAGACCGAGGCCGAGGTGGAGGATCGCCTCGCGGCGCTCGAAGCGCGCCTCGCGCCGTACCTCGGCGACCGGCTGGCCGGAGTGATGGCGGACTACCGCAGCGGGCAGGCGCTCTGCGTCGGCACGCCCGAACAGATCGTCGAGCGCCTGCAGGGGATGTCTGCGCGGGGTCTGGACTACGCGATCCACTACTTCCCCGAGGCCGCCTACGACCGTTCCGGGATCGAGCTGTTCGAGCGCGAGGTCATGCCGGCGCTCCGCTGAGCTCAGCCCGCGTGCCCCTCGGTGAACCGTGAGGCGGCCTCCTCCTGCAACTCGGCATCGGGGATCAGGGCGGGGACGGTGGGATCGTCGGGCAGCGTGAACGACTGCGAGAGCCGGATGTCGCGCGAGGACGCCCCGATGTCGATGCGGAACTCCCCGCCTTCGCGGCGCCACAGACCGCGGCGGCCGTCGCCTCGATCCGCCGCGGAGTCCCAGTAGGAGAAGTCGCGGTTCTCGAGCCGGAACCCGACCCTCCGGGACTCGCCCGGCTCGAGGAACACCTTCTCGAAGCCGCGCAGCTCGCGCAGCGGTCGGGACACCTCCGCATCCGGATCGCCCACGTACAGCTGGACGACCTCGGCGCCGGCCCGATCCCCCGTGTTGGCGACGTCGCAGGACACCCGCACCTCCGCGGATGCCGCATCGACGACGTCCACGCGGAGATCCGAGTAGGCGAAGGAGGTATAGGACAGGCCGTGCCCGAACGGGTAGCGCACGGCCCGGTGCAGCGCGTCGTACCATCGGTACCCGATGTAGACGCCCTCGCCGTAGAGCACCGTGCCGCGCTCGCCGACCCAGTTCGGGAAGCCCGGAGTGTCGTCGACGGCGAGCGGGAACGTCTCGGCGGTCTTGCCCGACGGGTTCGCCCGGCCGAACAGCACATCCGCGATGGCCGCGCCCGTTCCCTGGCCGCCGAGCCAGGTCTCGACGATACCGTCGACACGGTCGTGCCAGGGATCCATCGTCACGGGCGACCCGTTCGCGAGCACGACGACCAGCGACGCCCCGGTGCGATCGCGAAGATCGGCGAGGCGGGAGATCAGCGCGTTCTGCTCGGCGGGCAGCGCCAGGGTGTCCCGGTCGTTGGCCTCCTGCTCGAAAGCGAGCGGGAGGCCGGCGAAGACCACGATGGTCCGGGCGTCCGCCGCCGCCGCGACCGCCTCGTCGATCAGCGCCTGAGCAGTCTGCGACGGCGGTTCCTGCGCCAGGTGCTGCACGGCCTCGGCGAGCTGTAGCTCCTTCGCGAGCGTGGCCGATCGCCGCGCGACGCGAGGGCGTTCCTCCTCGTGGGCGATGCCGTGCGCGGCGAGGACCGCGAGGTTGTCGTCCTGATAGGCGTTCTTCGGCCGGTGCACGAACCCCTCCGCGAAGACGACATCGGGACCCGCGATCGCACGGATGGCGTCCAGCGGGACGTCGAGCCGGGTCGGATCGACCCCGGAGGACCCGCCGCCCTGGATGCGCGGCTGCCGTGCGTACGCGCCGATCACGGCGATCCGGTCGTCGTCTGCGGCGTTCAGTGGAAGGGTCTGGCGCTCGTTGCGCAGCAGGGTCACGCATCCCGCCGCCGCCTCGCGCGCCAGGGCATGGTGCTCGTCCGCGCGCAGCAGGGTGAGCTGCTCCGGGCTCAGCCGATCGCCGGGGGCATGGCCGAGCGCCATGACCTCTCCGCGCACGGCGTCGTCACCCGGATACGCGCGAGCCACCAGGGTCAGGACGCGTCGTGCGGCCTCGTCGACCGTCGACTCGTCGAGCACGCCGGCCCGGACAGCCGTCACGATCTCGGCATCCGTCCTCCCCTGCGTCCCCGGCATCTCCAGATCCAGGCCCGCCCGCAGCGCCGCGACCCGGTCGTGCACCGCATCCCAGTCGGACACCACCGCGCCCCGGTAGCCCCAGTCGTCGCGCAGCACCTCGGTGAGCAGCCAGCGGTTCTGGGAGGCGTGCACGCCGCGGAGCCGGTTGTACGAGCACATGACCGTCCACGGATCGGCGCGTCGTACGACCCGCTCGAACGCAGAGAGGTAGATCTCGCGCAGGGTGCGGTCGTCGGCCACGACGGAGATCCGGGTGCGCTCGATCTCCTGGTTGTTCGCGGCGAAGTGCTTCAGCGACGTCCCCACCCCGGTCTTCTGCATCCCCTCGACGTAGGCGACGCCGAGCTCGCCGGCGAGCAGGGGGTCCTCCGAGAAGTACTCGAAGTTGCGGCCGCACAGCGGCGATCGCTTCATGTTCACCCCCGGTCCGAGCACCACCTGGACCCCCTCGGCCCGCGCTTCGTGGCCGATCGCCTCCGCGACCCGGTGCACGAGGGCACGGTCCCAGGACGCCCCCATCGCGGACGCGGTCGGGAACCCCGTCGCCGGCACCCACACCATGTCGACGCCGGTCTCCTTCCGCAGGCCGTGCGGGCCGTCGCCGACCTCGATCGTGGGCACGCGCCGGGACAGCCCCGGACGGTCGATGGTCTGGGTGAACCAGTCGTCGACGCCGGACAGCAGCGACGCCTTCTCGTCGAGGGTGAGCTCGGCGAGCACGGTCTCGACATCGAACGGGGGGAGGGACATGGGGCTTCCTTCGGGTGGCGGGGTCAGTGCAGCGGCGGCAGGGCGTCGCCCTGGAGCGCGAGGAACTCGTCGAGCATGGCGACGGCGCGGTTGTAGTTGTCCACGACCGGATCGAGGAGGATCGCCTGGAGCAGCTTCTCCTTGGACTGCTCGACGTACGCCTCCACGAGGAGCCGGTGGATCGACCCCTGCAGGTGCAGCATCGCCAGGATGCCCGCCGGCATCTCCTCCATCTGCACCGGGACCAGCGCCCCGTCCTCCACCCGCGCCGGCACCTCGACGACCATGTCGTCCGGCAGGCCCGGGATCGCTCCGCGGTTCGGGATGTTCACGGCCGGCAGGGGCCGCTCCACGCCGCAGCCCGCCCACTCGATGATCGGGATCGCCAGCTCCTCGGAGGACACCAGCGGGCTGTCCTCGAGCGACCCCTCCAGCGAGTCGTCGGGGCGGGGGGCGAAGAACGGACGGTCGGTGTCGGCGAAGCGGATCTCGTAGTACCACTCGGGCGTGGGGGCGCCCTCCCGCCAGGGCGAGCCGTCGGCGGGGTCGTGGAAGTACTGCAGCTGCGCCGGCACGTAGTCGTCCGCCCAGGAGATGTACTCGCCGATGTGGTTCGCGCTCGGCGACGGCCACAGGCCGAAACGGCGGAACAGGATGCGGGACAGCCCGATCTCGTGCCAGTCCGAGACCCAGTTCGCGTCGCGTTCGAGCTCCCGCAGTCGCGGGTACAGGTCCTCGCCGGTCTCCCGGTCGCGCACCGCCTGGAACCAGGTGAAGTGGTTGATGCCGGCGGCCGGCAGCTCGAGGCGCTCGCGGGGCAGGTCGAGCAGCGCCGAGATCTGGCGCACGCCGTAGAAGTAGCCGTGGCAGAGTCCGACGACCTTCACCGAGGTCAGTCGGGAGATGGCCTCGCACACCTTGTGCTCGGGGTTGGAGAAGTTCAGGAACAGCGCGTCCGGTGCGTGCTTCTCGATCGCGCGGGCGATCTCGAGCAGCGGGCCGAACTGCCGGAGCGCGTGGAAGAGCCCGCCCGGTCCGCCGTTCTCGCCGTAGACCTGGCGGAAGCCGTACTTGCGCGGGATCGTGAAGTCCTGCGACCAGTAGTGGTAGCGGTCCACCTCGATCGCGGTGACGACGAAGTCCGCGCCGGCCACCGCCGTGTCGAGGTCCGTCGTGGACGAGACGGTGGCGCCGTGGTCCAGGGTCTGGATGAGATGCCTGGTGTACGTCTCCATCTCCGCGAGGGGATCCGCGGCGATGTCCATCAGGGCGATGTCGAGTCCCTGCTCGGCGATCAGTGCGCTGAGGAGGAGATCGCGGACGATCTTTCCGGCGAATTCGCGGCTTCCTGCGCCGATGAGCGTGACTTTCATGGGTGCGGTTCTCCGTTTCGAGAGGGGCTGGTCAGGGGGTCGATCGTGCGGGCGAGTGCGATGGCGCCCCGCACCGGCGGGGCGGAGAGGATCGTCAGGCGGATGCCCGGACGACGCTGCGCGAGGGCGCTCCGCAGCGCTTCCTGAAGGCGCGGCTGGCGCTCGATCACCGATCCGCCGGCGACGACGTCGACGGCCTCGATGCCGCGCACGAGCAGCGCGTCCGCGAGGAGGGCGAGTGCGCTCCCCGCCTCTTCGACGACGGCGACGGCGAGGGTGGATCCGGCGTCGGCCGCGTCGAAGACGAGCGGTGCGTGCCGGCCCCAGTCTTCGGGAGACGCGGTCTGCGTGGCGGCGAGGGCGAGCTCCGCGCCGTCCCGTGCGTCGAACGCCGCCATCAGCAGGGAGCCGAGGACGTCGTCGCCGCCGTCGCGGTCCGCACGGGCGAGCACGGCGCGCACGGCCTCCCGGACGAGGGCGGGCGCGCTTCCCTCGTCGCCGAGGAGCCATCCCCATCCCCCGGCGCTGAGCATCTCGCCGTCCCGGGTGCGTGCGGTGGCGATCGAGCCCGTGCCCGCCACCATGCCGATCGCCCCCGGCAGGCCGGCGGCGGGAGCCATGAGCTCCGCGTCGTTCACGACCAGGACCGGGCCGTCCCCGCGCCGGCGCAGCTCGCGTTCGAGTGCGAGGCACTGCTCGGTGTTCTCGCACCCATGGGCTCCGACCGCCAGTGGCGCTCCGAGCGCCGTCGGGCCGAGCCGGTCGAGCAGGAGTCCCCGCAGCCCCTCGGCGTCCGCGACCGGGTCGCCCAGCTCGCCCCGCCAGGAGGA
>JBASAE010000408.1:0-10543 GCA_049654285.1 Microbacterium sp. | reverse complement strand
AGGCGCTGCGTCTCGCCTTCGACGAGGCAGCGCCTCGTCGAGCCCATCGCCGCGGTCGACGCGCGAGACGCCCACGCTCGAACCCGCGCTGGCCGGCTTGACGAACACCACCGGCCCGAGGGCCGCTATCCGCTCACGGACGCCCTCAGGGTCCTCCGTCCACTCGGCTCGTCGCACCGTGATCCCGGGAGAGACCGCGATGCCCGCCGCGGTGAGCGCGAGCTTGGTGAAGTGCTTGTCGAGGCAGACCGCGGAGTCGAGGATGCCGCAGCCCGCGTACGGCACCTCGAGCACGTCGAAGAAGCCCTGGATCGCACCGTCCTCGCCGTGGAGGCCGTGCAGCAGCGGCAGCACGACGTCGATCTCGCCCAGATCTACCACCTCGCCGCCGGGGTGCGCGATGCGCAGCGTGCGAACGCCGTCCGGCTCGGGCCAGCGCACGCGGGTGCCGTTGTCGACCACCTCGGGAAGGTTCGCGGCGTCCAGCGCGAACTTCGCCGGATCGTCCTCCTCCAGCACGAAGGCGCCGTCGCGGGTGATCCCCACCGGGATCACCTCATACCGGTCACGATCGATCGCTGCCAGCACCCCACCCGCCGTTGCGGAGCTGATCGAGTGCTCGCTGGAGCGTCCGCCGAAGAGCACCGCCACCCTCTGCCTGTCCATGATTGGTCCTCTCCCCCTGCGGGGTGTCGTCGTCAGTCGTCAGGTGCGGTGCGATGTCACGGGGATCCATCCTCCCGTCCAGCACCATCTTCACCTGCTCGACGATGGGCATGTCGACCTCGGCCTCGTGCGCGAGCTGCAGGATGGGCGCGACCGAGGCCAGTCCCTCCGCGGTCTGGTGCATCTGCTTGACCACGTCCTGGAAGCTGTAGCCCTGACCGAGCAGCCGTCCCGCGGTGTTGTTCCGGCTCAGCGGCGACTGGCACGTCGCGATGAGATCGCCGAGACCGGCCAGTCCCTGCAGGGTCTCGGGCTGCGCGCCGTTCGCGACGGCGAAGTCGGTCATCTCCACCAGCCCGCGGGTGATGATCGAGGCCTTCGTGTTCTCGCCGTAGCCGACCCCGTCGACGATGCCGATCGCCACCGCGATGAGGTTCTTCAGCACGCCGCCGAACTCGGTGCCGACCACGTCGGTGTTCACGAACGACCGGAAATAGCGGTTGCGGGCGGTGCGGGCGACGGTTTCGGCCGTCTCCCGGCTGCGTGAGGCGATCACGGCCGCCGTGGGCTGTTCGCGGGCGATCTCCAGGGCGAGGTTCGGCCCGGACGCCACGGCGATGCGCGCCGGGTCACAGCGCAGCTCCTGCTCGATGACCTGGCTCATCCGCAGTCCGGTGGAGCGCTCGACGCCCTTCATCAGGCTGATGATCGGCGCATCGCCGTCCTCGAGCAACGGCCGCAGCGCCTTGAGGTTCTCGCGCAGCGACTGGCTGGGCACCGAGAGGTACACCTGCTCCGCACCGTCCAGCGAGGTGGACAGGTCGTGCGTGGCATCGATGCTTCGCGGCAGATTGATGCCGGGCAGGTACTTGGAATTGCGCTTGGCCTCGGCGATCTCCTGGGCCAGCTCATGGCGCCGTGCCCACATCATCACCTGCGAGCCGCCGTCGGCGAGGATCTTCCCGAACGTGGTGCCCCAGCTGCCCGCGCCGATCACGGTGACGCGCGGTCCTGGCTGGACGGAGAGACGCTTAGGAGTCAAGGCGACCGGTCTCCTTCTGGCCGTGGTCGGCGGGGTTCCATCGCTCGGCCGGGGCGGTCTCGTCCCTGACCTGCTCGAGCAGCGCGGTGATCGCGTCCATCAGCCGACGGGTGGCCTCGCTGAGGGTCGCCTGGTCGGCGCCCTTGCCGCGCAGATCGGAGAGGTCGACCGGATCCCCGATGACGACCCGCACTTGCTTGCGCGGCGGCCAGAAGCTGATCCTCTTGCCGTAGCGCGGCATGATCTCCTGGGCACCCCAGTGCGCCATCGGGATGAGCGGGATGTCTCCGGCCAGCGCCAGGCGCACCGCACCGGTCTTGCCGCGCATCGGCCACAGCCCGGGATCCCGGGTGAGGGTCCCCTCGGGATAGACGATCACGCCGCGACCGTGCTCGACCAGCTGCCGCGATTGCACCATGGTCTGCTTGGCGGCGGACGCCGAGGTGGCGCGCGCGACCGGGATCATGCCCGTGCTGCGCAGCACCCAGCCGACGACCGGCACGCGGAACAGGCTCTCCTTCGCCATGAAGCGGGGCAGGCGATGCATCCGCCACACCGCGACCGCGACGATCAGCGGATCGAACTCGGTGTAATGGTTGGGTGCGAGCACGAAGGCCCCACGGCGAGGCAGCTTCTCGCGGCCGACGAACGTGATCCTGCTCAGGTACGAGACCACCGGGATGACGATCACCGCGAGCAGCCAGAACAGGCTGGGGCGGCTCTTCTCGGAGGCCATCAGGTCACCGGATGACGTCGAAGTCCGCGCCGAGGGCGGTGAGCTTGTCGAGGAACTTCTCATAGCCGCGGCTGAGGATGTCGACACCGGACACCTTCGACTCGCCGGTCGCGGTCAGCGCGGCGATCACATGGCTGTAGCCGCCGCGCAGGTCGGGCACCACGATGTCGGCGCCGTGCAGCGGCGTGGGGCCGGTGACCACGGCCGCCTGCTCGAGCTCGCGGCGCGGAACCCGACGGGGGCCGTCCTGCAGGCCGTGCGGATGCACGACGATGTCGGCGCCCATCTTCACGAGCGCCTGGGTGAAGCCCATCCGGTTCTCGTAGACCGTCTCATGCACGATCGAGCGGCCCCGCGCCTGCGTGAGCGCGACCACGAGGGGCTGCTGCCAGTCGGTCATGAACCCGGGGTGCACGTCGGTCTCGACGACGACGGGCTTCAGCTCCCCGTCCCGGCGGAACAGGATGCCGTCCTCCTGGACGTCGAACCAGCCGCCGGCCTTGCGGAACACGTTGAGAAAGGTCAGCATCTCCTGCTGCCGGGCGCCGCCGACGAAGATCTCGCCGTCGGTCGCGAGCGCCGCACTCGCCCAGGAGGCCGCCTCGTTGCGGTCGAAGATCGACCGGTGGTCGTAGCCGCGCAGACTGCGGACGCCCTCAATGAGGATGACGCGGTTGGGCTCGTAGGAGATGATCGCGCCCATCTTCTGCAGCACCGCGATGAGATCCATGATCTCGGGCTCGATGGCCGCGTTGCGCAGCTCGGTGACGCCCTCGGCACGCACCGCGGTCAGCAGCACCTGCTCGGTCGCGCCGACGCTCGGGTACGGCAGGTGGATGCTGGCGCCGTGCAGCCCGTTGGGCGCCGAGAGCCGGATGCCGCTGGGCAGCTTCTCCACCACGGCGCCGAACTTGCGCAGGGCGTCGAGATGGAAGTCGATCGGTCGATCGCCGATGCGGCACCCCCCGAGGTCGGGGATGAACGCCTGTCCGAGACGGTGCAGCAGAGGTCCGCAGAACAGGATCGGGATGCGCGAGGCGCCCGCGTGCGCGTCGATCTCCTCGAAGTGCGCCGACTCGACCCCGCTCGGGTCGAACGTGAGCGCACCGGGCTCGTCCCCCTCGGAGACCCGGACACCGTGGACCTCGAGCAGCGAGCGCACCACGGCGACGTCGCTGAGGATCGGTACATCCCGCAGCGTGCTGGGGGTCTCCCCGAGAAGGGTCGCAACCATCGCCTTGGTGGCGAGGTTCTTCGCCCCCTTCACATCGACACGACCGCGCAGCGGTCGCCCTCCGCGGATGGCCAGCTCGGTCGCCTCGTGGTGCGCTGCCGTCATTCGAGCCTCTTCTTCTTCAGGACGAGCGGCGATCGCCGCCTGTCTTCGGTACTCGGCGAAGCTGATGGCCCTGCCGGAACTCGGATCCGCTGCCGCGGCCCGCCTCAGCGGACGGGGAGCGTACGCGGCCGCCACGCCTCTCGGCGCGCCTCGAACTGAGCGATCTTGTCTTCGTTGCGCAGCGTGAGCCCGATGTCGTCGAGCCCTTCGAGGAGCCGCCACCTAGTGTAATCATCGATGCCGATGGCGGTCTGGAAGTCTCCGATCGAGGCCGTGCGCGCCTCGAGGTCGACGGTGATCGAGCGACCGGGCTGCTCGTCGATCAGCGCCCAGATGCGCTCCAGGTCGGCCTCGTCGATCGTCGCGGCCAACAGGCCCTGCTTCCCGGAGTTGCCCCGGAAGATGTCGGCGAACCGGGGGCTCAGCACGACCGCGAAGCCGTAGTCGCGCAACGCCCACACGGCATGCTCACGACTGGATCCGGTGCCGAAGTCGGGACCGGCGACGAGCACGCTCGCGCCCTGGAACGCGGGCTGGTTGAGCACGAACTCCGGGTCCTGGCGCCAGGCGTGGAACAGCGCGTCGTCGAACCCGGTCTTCGTGACCCGCTTGAGGAACACCGCCGGGATGATCTGGTCGGTGTCGACGTTCGAGCGCTTCAGCGGTGCGGCGATGCCGGTATGGGTGGTGAACTTCTCCATGTCTCAGGCCTCCTGCTCGACGTCGACGAGGTCGCCCGGGCTGGACAGCGTCCCCCGGATCGCGGTGGCCGCGGCCACCAGGGGCGACACGAGATGCGTGCGACCGCCCTTGCCCTGCCTGCCCTCGAAGTTGCGGTTGGACGTGGAGGCGCAGCGCTCACCCGGGGCGAGCTGGTCGGGGTTCATGCCCAGGCACATCGAGCAGCCGGCGAACCGCCATTCGGCGCCGAAGTCGGTGACGATCTTGTCGATGCCCTCCGCCTCGGCCTCCAGCCGCACGCGCGCCGAGCCGGGGACCACCATCACACGCACGCCGTCGGCCTTCTTCTTGCCCTCGATGACCGAGGCGAACGCGCGCAGGTCCTCGATGCGGCTGTTCGTGCACGAGCCCATGAACACGGCATCCACCCGCACGTCCTTCAACGGCGTGCCGGGCGCCAGGTCCATGTACTGCAGCGCCCGCTCTGCGGCGGCCCTCTCGTTCGGGTCGGCGATGTCGGCGGGATCGGGCACCGCAGACGACAGCGAGCTGCCCTGACCGGGGTTGGTCCCCCAGGTGACGAACGGCTCCAGCGTATCGGCGTCGATGAAGACCTCGGCGTCGAAGACCGCGCCCTCGTCGGTCGGCAGCGTCCTCCAGTAGGCGACGGCGTCGTCCCAGTCCTGTCCTTGCGGCGCGTGCGGACGCCCTTGGACGTACGCGAACGTGGTCTCGTCCGGGGCGACCATGCCGGCACGGGCGCCGGCCTCGATCGACATGTTGCAGATCGTCATGCGCCCCTCCATCGAGAGAGCGCGGATCGCGCTGCCACGGTACTCGAGCACGTAGCCCTGGCCGCCGCCGGTGCCGATCTTCGCGATCACGGCGAGGATGATGTCCTTCGCGGTGACGCCGGGGCGCAGCGAGCCCTCGACGTTGATCGCCATGGTCTTGAACGGCTTGAGCGGCAGCGTCTGGGTGGCCATGACGTGCTCCACCTCGCTGGTGCCGATGCCGAACGCCATCGCGCCGAAGGCGCCGTGGGTCGAGGTGTGCGAGTCGCCGCACACCACGGTGATGCCCGGCATGGTCAGGCCCAGCTGGGGGCCGACCACGTGCACGATGCCCTGCTCGGCATCGCCGAGGGAGTGCAGCCGGACGCCGAACTCCTCGGCGTTGCGGCGCAACGTCTCGATCTGGGTGCGGCTGGTGAGGTCGGCGATCGGCTTGTCGATGTCGAGGGTCGGGGTGTTGTGGTCCTCGGTCGCGATCGTCAGGTCGAGGCGGCGCAGCGGACGCCCTTCGGACCGCAGGCCGTCGAACGCCTGCGGGCTGGTGACCTCGTGCACGAGGTGCAGATCGATGTAGATGAGATCCGGTTCGCCGTTCTCGCCCTTCACGACGAGATGGTCGTCCCAGACCTTCTCGGCCAGGGTGCGAGGGGCCGGTGTTCCGGGGCGCGCGTCAACGGTCATGTGGGTGTTCCTCCTGGGATCGGCGGGTCGGCCCATGCGGGACTCCGCGACGAGGAAGGCCTAGAGGATCGAGGTCTCGTCGCGGCCGCTAAGGAGAAGCACCACCTGCCGCATGTAGAGGAGTTTACACCGCGTCCGGGGCACGTCGCTTCTCGCGCGACGCGGCGATGAGGCTCGCCACGGTCGCCACGGTCATCGAGACGAGGATCACGCCGAGGGACATCCCCGTGCTGATGTCCGGCGCCCATTCGATCGGCTCGCCGCCGTTGACGAACGGCAGCTCGTTGTGGTTCATCGCGTGCAGGATGAGCTTGACCCCGATGAAGCCGAGGATCACGGCGATCCCGTAGTGCAGGTAGCGCAGCTTGTCGAGCAGGTCGCCGAGCAGGAAGTAGAGCTGCCGCAGGCCCATCAGCGCGAAGACGTTCGCGGTGAAGACGATGAACCCGTTCGAGGTGATGCTGAAGATCGCGGGGATCGAGTCGATCGCGAACATCAGGTCGGTGACGCCGATGACGACGAAGACCAGCAGCATCGGGGTGAGCATCTTCTTGCCCGAGACCACGGTGGTCAGCCTGTTGCCGTCGTAGTCGTCGCTGATGTCGACGAAGCGGCGGATGGTGCGCACCACGAACCCCTCCCGCTTCACGTCGTCGTCGTGATCCCCCTCGGGCATCGCCTGCCTGATCGCCGTCCAGATCAGGTAGGCGCCGAACAGGTAGAACACCGGCGAGAAGTTCTCGATCACGGCGACGCCCAGCAGGATGAAGAGGCCGCGCAGCACGAGCGCGATGATGATGCCGACCATGAGCACCTGCTGCTGCAGCCGGCGCGGCACCGAGAACTGCGCCATGATCAGCACGAAGACGAAGAGGTTGTCGATCGAGAGGCTGTACTCCAGCGCCCATCCGGTGACGAAGTGCGCGGCGACCTCTCCGCCGGAGATCGCCCAGAGGAGCCCTGCGAAGGCGAGGGCGAGGCCGACGTAGAAGGCCACCCAGAGACTGGACTCGCGTGTGCTGGGGATGTGCGGACGCAGCCGCACGAGCAGGAGGTCGGCGATGAGGATGACGACGAGGACCACCATGGCGGTGATCTCGAACCAGAGGGGGATGAAGTCCACAGGCGGAGGCCTTTCGAGGGGTTCGGCAACGACCGAAAGTCTCTCCCCCGCATTCTCATGCGGTGCGCGTCCGGAGCAACGGTGACGGTGCTCGTGATGACGAACGCGCGGTGACGGGATACTCCCTCTCGCGGATCCCATCGTAGCGGATGCCCGCGACACGGATGCCCGCGACGATCGATTCTGAGACGATGAGGCATCCGCTGACACTCACAGTGCAGAGAGACGGATCGGGAGCAGGATGTCCATCACTGATCAGGATCGGGTCGCGCGTGCCGCAGCGGGAGACCAGGAGGCCTTCCGCGCGCTCTATCGTGCGCATGCGCGGCCGGTGTACTGGATCGCACACGGCATCCTCGGCTCCCCGGCGGACGCGGAGGACATCGTGCAGGAGACGTTCGTCGTCGCGTGGCGCAAGCTGCCTGGGCTCGAGCTCTCGAGCACGTCCCTGCTGCCGTGGCTCGCGACGATCTGCCGCTTCCAGGCGGCGAACCGCCTGCGGGTCCTGCGTCGGGACAGGGCGAACACGGCGGACGCGGTGGACGAGACACTGCCCGACACGGTGAGCGTCGAGGATCAGGTGATCTCCGCCCGGCTCGCGGAACGGATCGCCGAGGAGGTCGACGGACTGAGCGAGCTGGACCGGAGGATCTTCCGGCTGTGCGCGGTGGACGGCTACGCCTACGCCGCAGCGGCGGAGGAGCTGGGCATCAGCCACGCCGTCGTCCGCAACCGTCTCTCCCGAGTGCGCACCAGACTGCGCGGAGCCGTGGAAGAGGCGAACGGATCATGATGACAGAACAGTCCCCCCGCACCCCGCTGCCCCCGATCGACGAGGAGACCGTCGACCGCATCGAACGCGCGGTGTTCGACGAGATCGGCGCCGAGCGCGCACCCGCATCCGCAACGTCCCGCCGCCCCGTACGGCGACGCGTCTGGACGGGCATCGGCGTGGCCGCGGCCTTCGCCCTGGGGGTCATGCTGACCCCGACGATCCTTTCGGTCACCGCACCGCAGGTCTCGACCGCGGACTCCTCCTCCGAGGCCCTCCGCGGTGCGGCGATGCCCGAGGTCGGCCCGTCGGGCACGCAGTTCCAGCTCGGTCAGGGCGAGTCCGCCGCCGACTCATCCATCGACTCGGCCGCCGGAGGCTCGGCGAGTGCAGGGCGGGAGATCATCACAACGTCGAGCCTGTCGCTGCAGGTGGCCGACATCGATGCGGCGTCCGCCGCGATCGCGAAGATCGCCACGGATCACGGCGGCTACGTCGAGAACAGCACGATCGGCGGCGATCCAGGACCGGTGCCCTACCAGGGCGATGTCATGTCGATGCCGGCCGCCGCCAGTGGCTGGATCGGCATCCGCGTGCCCACGCAGGATCTCGACGCGACGATGGACGCGCTCCGGGCGACCGGGACCGTGACGGGCTCCTCGATCTCGCGGCAGGACGTCACGACCTACGCGACCGATCTGGAGGCGCGGATCAGTGCCTACGAGACATCGGTGGAACGGCTGAAGGCCCTCATGGCCGAGGCCGGTTCGGTCGGCGACCTGCTCGCCGCGGAGACCGCGCTCTCGGATCGTCAGGCGCAGCTCGACAGCGCGCGGCAGGAGCAGAAGAACCTGCGCGAGCAGGTCGATCTCACCGCGGTGCAGGTGCAGCTCAGCACGAAGCCGGCGGTGACCACCGCCGATCCGGCCGGCTTCTCGGACGGTCTGCGGGCCGGCTGGAACGGGTTGGTCGCCTCACTGAACGCCCTGGTGATCACCGCGGGGTTCGTCATCCCCTGGCTGATCCCGGCCGCCGTCGTCGTGCTGCTGGTCTGGCTGATCCGCCGCCGGCGGCGGCGTCCCTCCCCGAAGGAAGACTCCGAATAACCCCGGAATCTCAAGGTATACAAGAACCCTTGTGAGATCACCGCCCCGCCCATAGCGTTGCGGACGTGGAAGACATCACCGTCATCGCCGCCATCTCACATCCGGTGCGCCGCAGGATCATCGATCGCCTGCTGCTGCACGGGCCGGAGCAGGTGGGCACGCTCGCCCGGGTGCTCGACGCGCAGGTGGGCAGCATCAGCCATCACCTGCGGATGCTGCAGAAGGCGGGTGTGGCGGAGCAGGTCGAGGACCCGAACGGCGATCGGCGCACCAGCTGGTGGCGGCTCTCCCGCCGATCGTTCACCTGGTCCGAGAACGACTACGACTCCCCCGCCGATGCGATGCTGGCCCGGGCGGCGCAACGGGCGAACGTCCGGCACCAGCTCGAACGCCTGCAGCAGTGGCACCGGGCGGCGCCGGACAGCGGGGTCGAGGGGTTCAGCACCGACTCGCTGAAGTGGGCGACCGCGGACGAGCTCCAGGATCTCGGGCGCAGGCTCGTTGCGCTGCTCGACGAGTGGGGTTCCGCCATCGACGAGGAAGACGGACAGGAGCGGATGCCGGTCTTCTTCTTCGCCCACGGCTTCCCGACCGAGGTGTGAGATGACCACCGTCTCCGAACCCGTCCCCGCGCCGCGGATGCTGCGCACCCCGCCACCGTTCCGCCGCGACCCCATGGTGCAGGCGTGGCTCGTGGTGAAGGCTCTCTCCGACGCGGGTGACGCGATCTTCACGATCGCCTTCGCGTGGACCGCCGTGCAGATCGCCTCCCCCGCCGTCGCCGGGCTCGTGGTCGCCGCGGGCACCGTGCCGCGCGCCGTGGTGCTGCTGTTCGGCGGGGCGTTCGCGGATCGCGCCGATGCACGGCGGATCATGATCGGGTTCAACGCGCTGCGCGTTGTCGTGCTGATCGGGGTGGCGGTGTGGTGCCTCGCGACGACGCCTTCCGTCGCCCTGTTGCTCATCGCGAGCATCGCGTTCGGCGTGTGCGACGCCTTCTTCGAGCCCGCGGCGAGCACGATCCCCCGGCGGCTCGTGGACCCGGCGGACCTGCCCGCGTACAGCGCGCTCAGCCAGACGCTGTCGCGGCTCGGCACGATGGCCGGCGCGGCGGCGGGCGGCTTCCTCGTGGCGCTCGTCGGCATCGCTGGGAGCGCCACAGCGAACACCGCCACCTACGCGATCGTCATCGCGTTCATCGTGATCTGGCTGAAGCCCCGCTTCGCCCTTCCCCGCTCCGCGTCGTCGGAGAGCATGCGGAAGGGCGTCGCGAACGGATTCCGGCACCTGGCCCGGGAGCGGTCGACGCGCATCCTCGTGCTCGCGCTCTCCGGCCTCAACCTCGCCGTGGGCCCGGCGATCTCGATCGGTCTCCCCCTGCAGGCGACCTCGCACGGCTGGGGGGCGGGATCCGTCGGCGTGTTCGAGGCGCTGGTGGGCGGCGGGGCGATGCTCGGCGCGCTCACCGTGATGCGGTGGCGTCCCCGCCACGAGGCGGCGGGCGGCTTTCTCGCCCTGCTCGTGCAGGGTGCCGGGATCACCGCGCTCGGGTCCGGGTCGCAGCCCGTCGTCGGTGCCGGGTGCCTGGTGATCGGTCTCACGT
>JBASAE010000407.1:0-1970 GCA_049654285.1 Microbacterium sp. | reverse complement strand
GCCCTGCGCCGTCCTCCGCGCTGACCCACGGCACCTGATCGGCGGAGTGGTCGTCCCCGCCGCTGCGGCCGCCCGCGAGCACCGCCTCCGCGGGGAGCAGCCGGCGGATCGCGACCCCGGCGACCTGTCCGGGGTGCTCGTCGAGGAACTGCCCGTAGATCGCCTCGTCGTGCTGCCCGTCATCGCCGATCAGCAGCCAGCGCACGTCGGGGAACTCCGTCGCGAGCCGCCGCAGGTTGCCGGTCTTGTGCTCGCGTCCGCTGCGGAACCAGCGGTCGTGCGTCGGCCCCCAGTCGGTGAGCAGCATCGACCCCTGCGGGAAGAGATGCCGGGTGAGGAACCGTCGCAGAGTCGGCGCGACGTTCCACGCGCCGGTGGAGAGATAGACCATCGGGATGCCCGGATGATCCCGCATGATCTGCGTGAGCAGCACCGCCATGCCGGGAACCGGCGTGCGTGCGTGCTCGTCGAGGACGAACGAGTTCCACGCCGCGACGAACGGCCGGGGGAGCGCCGTCACCATGATCGTGTCGTCCACGTCGCACACGACGCCGAAGCGCACGCCATCGGCGACCACGAACGCGGTGGCCTCGACGGGGTCGCGATCCTCCACCGCCATCGTGAACGTCTGCCAGCCAGGTGTGAGGTCGGCCTGCAGGACGGTGTCGACGACGCCGCCCCGATCGGCGACGACGGTGTGCGTGCGCCCGCCGATCTCGATCCGCACCGAGGCGAAGCTCACCGGGATGCCGGCGAAGCTGCGCCAGCCGCGCACGCCGGCGCGCTCTCCCCGTGCCCGCTTCGGCGGACGGGGGACGATCAGCACACGGCCGACCACGCGCACCCAGCCGGTGCCGCCGTAGCCGGGGATCGGGACGACGGTCGCTGAACGCCCACGCCTGCGCGCGCGTCGTTCGCGGGAGACATGGATACGGTGCTCGAGGCGGGCGAACCAATGGATCTTGGCCGCGGCTGCGGGTGACATCGCCTCCAGTCTGTCACGCCTGCCCGGGCGTCGCGCGGTCGGCGTCGTCCGCCGGGGCCATGTGCCGCTCCTCGCGCCGCGAGATCAACTTCTTCACCAGGTAGGCGATCAGCAGGAGCACGACGATCGCCCCGACGAACAGGTACCCGGCGTAGTGCACGCGGTCGACGAGCTCCTGATAGCTGCCGGCGACGAGCGAGGCGATGCCGATGTACACGGTGGCCCAGATCACGCAGGCGGGCAGCGTCCAGGCGATGAACCGCCGATAGGAGTAGCGGCTCATCCCGACGGTCAACGGGACCAGCGAGTGCAGCACGGGCAGGAACCGTGAGAGGAAGATCGCGATGCCGCCGCGGCGCTGCAGATACCGCTCGGACCGCGCCCAGTGCTCCTCGCCGATCCAGCGCCCGATCCGGGAGTGCCGGATGTGCGGTCCCACCCACCTGCCCAGCCAGAAGCCGATCGACTCACCGGTGATCGCGCCCACCACGACCGCGAGCCCGAGGAACACGCCCTCCCAGACCGACTGCACACCCATCGCGGCGACCAGGACGATCGTGTCGCCGGGGACGATGAGTCCCACCAGGATGCTGGTCTCGAGCATCATCGCGATCCCGGCGAGCAGGGTCCGCAGGGTCGGATCGACCGACTGCACGGTGTCGATGATCCAGAGGAAGAACGCGTCCACCCGACGAGCGTATTGCGCGCACCGGGCCGTACGCTGTGAGTGTGCCCCAGCCGACCCCTTTCCGCGTACGCGGCGTGGAGGGCTGGTGCGATCCCGAGCTGCTGTTCCTGAGCGCCTTCGCCGGAATGGACGACGGGCATGCCCCGGTGTTCTGGCTGGACGCCGGGCCGGATGCGGGGGAGGGCTGGAGCCTGCTCGGCGCCGGGGCGGTCTGCACCGACCCCGGAGAGGTGGACGCGACGGTGCTGGGGGGAGTCGCGCAGCCGGACGCCGAGGCGACCGGGATACCGTTCCGCG
>JBASAE010000406.1:0-2482 GCA_049654285.1 Microbacterium sp. | reverse complement strand
CCGTGACCCGGGTGGTCGACGGCGCGCGTGGCTGCTGTGCGGTGCCTCGAACGGCCTGGCCACGTTCCTGCTGCGCCGCCCCGCCGAGCTCGCGCTGCTGCTGCGTCGGCCGACGGAGGTCCCCCCGCGGGATGAGCTGGTCGAACGGATGCTGACCGCGGTCGGCGCGTCGGAGGGCTTCGCCCGCGACGCGGGATCCGACACGATCACGGACCTGCGGGTGGCGTACCGGCGTGCGTTGTGCGAGATCGCTCTCGTCGACCTGTCCTCCGAGGATCCGGTCGCCGCGATCGATGAGGTGTGCGCCGCGCTGTCGGACGCGGCGTCCGCGGCATTGGAGGGCGCACTCGCGGTGGCCAGGGCGAAGCTGGTCGCCGCGGTCCCGGTCGCCGAGGCCGCCGCCACGCGTCTCACGATCGTCGCGATGGGGAAGACCGGCGCCCGCGAGCTGAACTACCTCAGCGACGTCGACGTGATCTTCGTGGCGGGAACCGCCGACGAGACGGTGCTGACCGAGTCGCGGGCGATCGATCTCGCCACCCGCCTGGCCCGTGACCTGATGGCCGCTCTGTCCGGTGCGGCGGTGGAGCCACCCCTGTGGGAGGTCGATGCCGCGCTGCGCCCGGAGGGCAAGCAGGGCGCGCTGGTGCGGTCGCTGTCATCGCATCTCGCCTATTACGGAAGGTGGGCGAAGAGCTGGGAGTTCCAGGCTCTGATGAAGGCACGGGTGGTCGCCGGCGATGCGGCGCTGGGTGCCGACTACCTGGCCGGAGTGGCGCCGATGGTGTGGTCGAGCGCGGCCCGCGAGGACTTCGTCGACAGCGTGCAGCGGATGCGCGAGCGGGTGACCGAGCACGTCGACCCGCGCGATGCCGGGTACCAGCTGAAGCTCGGCGAGGGCGGCCTGCGGGACATCGAGTTCACGGTGCAGCTGCTGCAGCTCGTGCACGGGCTCGCGGACGAGACGCTTCGGGTGCGGAGCACTCTCGAGGCGCTGGAGGCGCTCGTGGCGGGCGGCTACATCGGGCGGACCGAGGCGGGGACGTTCGCCGCCGACTACCGGATGCTGCGGCTGCTGGAGCATCGGCTGCAGCTGCGCGATCTGCAGCGCACGCATCTGATGCCGCGCACCGATGCGGGGCTGCGGGTCCTGGCCCGGGCGACCGGTCTCGCCGAGACAGGTGAGGGCGTGTGGGCGCGGTGGGAGGACATCCGTCGCGAGGTGCGCGAGATCCATGTGCGGCTCTTCTACCGGCCGCTGCTGAGCGCTGTGGCCGCCCTGCCGGAGGACGAGCGCTCCCTGACGCCGACGCAGGCGCACGCCCGCCTCGCGGCGATCGGGTTCCGCGATCCCGCCGGCGCCCTGCGCCACATCGGTGCGCTCACCGACGGGCTGAGCCGCAAGGCGGTGGTGCAGCGGTCCCTCATGCCGATCATGGTGCGCTGGTTCGCCGACGGGAGCGATCCCGACTACGGTCTGCTGGCCTTCCGGCGTATCAGCGAGCGACTGGGGGACACGCCGTGGTTCCTGCGGATGCTGCGCGACTCGGCGGGTGCCGCGGAGCGGCTGACCCGACTGCTGTCGGGGTCGAGGTACGTCGGCGAGCTCATGGAGTGGATCCCCGAATCGGTCGCCTGGCTCGACAGCGAGGAGCAGCTGCGGCCGCGCTCGGCGGCCGCCCTCGACGAGGAGGCACGGGCGATCCAGACCCGACACGACACGATCGCGGATGCCGCGAAGGCCGTGCGTTCGCTGCGGCGCCGGGAGCTGCTGCGCACGGCGATGGGCAGCGTGCTGGACGTGCTGACGATCGGGGAGGTGGCCGAGGCGCTGACCGAGGTCAACGAGGCGGCGATCCAGGCGGCGCTGCGGGCGGTGCGTCGCGAGGTCGTGGCATCGGAGGACGACGCCCTGGACTTCTCGGTGATCGCGATGGGGCGGTTCGGCGGCGCGGAACCGGGATTCGGGTCCGACGTCGACGTGCTGTTCGTGTACGACGCCAACGGCGTCGATGCGCAGCGTGCGCAACGGATCTCGACGAAGATCGTCGCCGGGCTGCGCGAGCACCTGACCGACCACCGCGTGCCGCTGGAGCTGGACGCCGATCTGCGGCCGGAGGGGCGCAACGGCCCGCTGGTGCGGTCGTTCGACGCCTACGCCGAGTACTATCGGCGCTGGTCGCTGTCCTGGGAGGCGCAGGCGCTGCTCCGGGCGAGGGGCATCGCGGGGAGCTCGCGGCTGATCGACCGGTTCATGGAGCTGGCCGATGCGATCCGCTATCCGACGTCCCTGGGGGTACAGGAGGCGCGGGAGATCAAGCGCGTCAAAGCGCGGGTGGAGGGGGAGCGGCTGCCGCAGGGCGTGGATCCGCGCCGGCATCTGAAGCTCGGACCCGGGACGCTCAGTGACGTGGAGTGGATGGTGCAGCTGGTGCAGCTGCAGCACGCCTCGCGTGTGCCTGCGCTGCGCACGACGTCGACG
>JBASAE010000405.1:0-2812 GCA_049654285.1 Microbacterium sp. | reverse complement strand
CTCTTGCAGTGATCGAGCACCTGCTCCTCCGTCAGCGAGGCTCCCTCTGCCATGACGACGAAAGCGACCGGGGACTCGCCCCAGCGTGCATGCGGCGCTCCCACGACGCAGACGTCGGCGACCCCATCGAGTGCGGAGATGCAGGCCTCCAGCTCGGACGGGTAGATGTTCATCCCCCCGCTGATGATCAGATCGGTGCGTCGCTCGGCGATGTACACATAGCCCGCCTCGTCGATGGCGCCGAGGTCTCCGGTGTGGAACCAGCCGTCTATGAAGGACTTCCGCGTGGCCTCTTCGTTGTTCCAGTACCCGACCACGAGCGCCGGCGTGTAGACGACGAGCTCGCCGATCGATTCGCCGTCGTGGGGGACCTCTTCGCCCTCATCGTCGACGACGCGGATGGCGACGTCGAGCGCCGCCCGCCCGACCGATGCGTAGAAGTCCTTCGCGCGTGAGCCGATGGCGACGTCGTCGACATCCGTCACGGTGAAGAGACTCCCCGATCCCTCGGTCATTCCCCACCCCTCGAGAAAACAGGGGCCGACGGCCGCTCCCCATTGCTCCAGCTGCTCCGCAGGGGCCTTGGATGCGGAATGGACGACGGAGCGCATCTGTCGCCAGCTCTCGGGGTTCTGTCTCACCAGCTCGGTCATGGGCCCGATCCAGGGTGAGGCGATGAACGTGAAGGTGGCCTTCTCCCTTCCGATCGCCTCCAGGACGGACTCCGGTCCGTTCACGGGCGTCAGCATCACGATCGTGCCGCGCACGAAGATGTGACCCAGCAGGAGGGCCAGCACCGTCGCGACGAAGGACATGTTGGCGTGGTACAGCAGGACGCTCCCTTGGGGCGTCCGGTAGGAGTGTGCGAGCGTGCGCATGGTGTTCTTCATCGACCGGTGGGTCACCATGGCTCCCTTCGGGCGGCCGGTCGTGCCGCTGGTGTAGGAGAGCACGAACAGGGCGTTCTCGTTCGGGTGCGGAAGCTGCTCCGGGTCGCCCGCCGACAGGAACTGCTCGTACTCGCCGGCGGGGTCGTGCCAGTGGTCGAAGGCGATGAGGCGTCGGAGGGCCAGCCGTCGTCCCAGGGCGATGGCGTCGTCGTGCTTGTCGGGGGAGTAGAACATCCCAATCGCGCCGGAGTCCTCCAGTTGGTACGCCGCTTCGTGTTCCGTGAAGAACGAGTTCACCGGGACCAGGACCAGGCCCGCCTTCGCGATGCCGAGGTACAGCTCAAGGTACTGCGGGCACGTGCCCGACCATGCCGCGATCCGGTCGCCCGGTTGGAACCCCGCGGCGAGGAGGGCGTTTGCGAGCCGAGTCGTCCGATGATCCAGCTCGGCGTATGTGCGGCAGAGCCCATCGGTCGTCTTCAGCGCGATGCGCTCGGGGTGCTGGAGTGCCGCCAGCTGCAGGACTCGGCCGATCTGATCCACGATGATCTCCATACCAAATGGTTGCTTGGTAAGTCAGCATACGGAGCAGATCCGAGCTCGCGCAAGCGGTTCGTGCCGGCCCTCATGTGCGGGAAATCGCGTTGCTTGACATCGCTCAAGGCGCCGAATACGATCGAGCAAACGCTTGGTTTAGTGATGAAAGTCATCGGCCCGAAAGCACTCCGATCGCCGTCCTCCACGGTGATGTGAAGCTTCGACGACATCATCGGATGCGGGAATACGAAGGAGTCGCAGCATTCGTCCATAGTCGTCCCGGGCGCTGGACGCCGTCGCGCCGGAACACTCGATGCGCACCTCACGCGGATCGCGTCGTTCCGGGTTTCACAGGGACATGCAGGGTTCACAAGGTTCACAAGGAAAGGGCACGTGAAGACAATGCGGAACACAGCAACGAGGCTCTCCACCGCGGTAGCCGCGATGGCCGCCATCACGCTCGCACTGACGGCTTGTGCTGGCGGGCAGACCGCCAGTCCGGGCACCGACGCCGGCGGCGAGGGCGAGACGGTGAAGATCGGCGTCGTCCTCCCGTTCACGGGCGTGCAGGCGGCGATCGCCAAGCTCGAAGGGCAGGGCGCGGAGGTCGCCGCCGACATGATCAACGCGCAGGGCGGTGTTGCCGGCAAGTGGAAGATCGAGCTCGTCAACGCCGATGACCAGCTGGACACCGGTCGCAGCGCGACCGTCATCCGTGATCTGAACGACAAGGGCGTCGCGCTCGCCGTCGGCGGCCAGACCTCCGATCTCTGCAAGTCCTCGGCGGAGGCGGCCCAGCGGTTCAACATGACCTTCATCGGCGCGCACTGCACGTCGCCCAGTCTCGTCAACCCGCCGGTCACGCCGAACTTCTTCATGATCGGTCAGCAGATGACCACACTGGCGAACGCGATCGGCGCCAGCCTGGCGAAGTCCCACCCTGACATCGAGACATGGGACGTCGTCACCTACGACGTCGATGCGATGCGCAGTTCGTGGGACATCGCGAAGAAGTCGATGGAGGCCACGCTCGGCCACTCCGTCAACCAGGGCGAGCGATACGCCGTGGCGGTCGGGGCAACGACCCTTCGCAACGAGATCGCGGGACTCGTGTCGACTCCCGACAAGGCGAAGCGCGGTCTCTTCCTCGGCGTCTACGGTGCGGGGACGACCGCGTTCATCCAACAGGCAGGACCCACGGGGATCCTCGACGAGTACGGTGTCGTCGCGCAGACCGGCGTGTACTGGCCGACCGCCGTCGCGATGGACGGCACCGCACCCGCCATCGTCAACGTGCACGACTACTTCTACCCGTGCCAGTCGACGCCCGAGAACGACGAGTTCGTCGCGGCGTTCGAGAAGCTGGCGAACGCGAAGCCCGACTC
>JBASAE010000404.1:0-9423 GCA_049654285.1 Microbacterium sp. | reverse complement strand
GCCACATCGGGATCGACGTGGATCCGCTCGACCGCTGCCTGGATGCCTCGCAGCCCCTCGGCGTCGATCACCGGCTCGACCACCGCGTCGGGGGTCTGCCGCCGGATGCGGTCGAGCACGATCCGCGTCTCTCCCTCGGCGCTCGGATACCCCACCGAGAGGCGCACCATGAAGCGGTCGAGCTGTGCCTCGGGCAGCGCGTAGGTCCCCTCGTACTCGATCGGGTTGGAGGTCGCGATCACGTGAAACGGCACCGGCAGCGGGAACCTGTTGCCCTCGACGGTGACCTGGCGCTCCGCCATCGCCTCGAGCATGGCGGACTGTGTCTTCGGCGTCGTGCGGTTGACCTCGTCGGCGAGCAACAGGCCGGTGAAGATCGGACCGGGGCGGAAGGCGAACTCCCCCGTCGCCGGAGCGTAGACGTAAGACCCGGTGACGTCGCCGGGCAGCATGTCCGGCGTGCACTGCAGCCGCCGGAAGTCGAGCCCGAGCGCCGTGGCAAGGCTGCGGGCGGCGAGCGTCTTTCCGAGCCCGGGCACGTCCTCGAAGAGCACGTGGCCCCCGGCCAGGATCGCCGCGAGGGCGACCGTCAGCGGCCCGTCCATGCCGACGACGGCGCCGCGAACGCTGTCCAGCACGCGCCGCCCGATGGCGGCGATCTCCGTCGTCTCGTCGGTCTCCATCACTCTCTCCTGACTTTCTCTTCCGTGGGGCTGTGCAGAGCGCTTCCCGGGCTCCGCGTTGTCGGGATGCGGTCGATCGCGTCGAGGACGCGTGCGAGATCGTCCCGGCGCACCTCGCGACCTGCGAGGATCTCCCGCACCCGGGGTCCGATGAGCGCATCGATCGCGTCATGCTGCGCTCCGTCGTCGAGGTCGAGTCCGCGATGGGCGAGCCTGCGACGCAGCACCCGCTCGACGCGTCCGACGATCACATGTCCGGCGACGCCGGTGCGGGCGTTGATCGACCACGCGAGCCGCGAGACGTCCGATCCGCGCATCGGCGGACGGGGCCGCTCGGGAGGCCAGGATCCTCCCTCCTCGAAGAGCGACTGCCGCGTGGCCAGCACGATCGCGACGAGGATGATGATCCAGGCGACGAGGAACGCGACCGGGAAGCCGAAGCTGGTCAGGACCAGCACGACCCCGGCGGCGAACAGCACGCCGATCGCCACGAGCACGATCCTGCCCTTCATCGCCACTCCTCCTCGAGGCGTCCGAGCAGGGTCCGTGCCGTACGGCGCTCATCCTCTCCGACCGTCTGCCCGCCGAAGCGCACGCGCTCGTAGAGGTCCACGAGCGCGGTGACGTCCCGCGCGGTCGCGGCCCGCCTGGCGATGATCCGCAGGGTGAACTCGCGCGGGGTCTCGCTCGCCGCGCGCGCGACACCGGAGTCGGCCGCCGTCTGCTCCAGTCCCACCCAGGCGGCGATGATCGCGTCGCCCGGATCCGCCGCCTCCGCGGACACCCTGATCGCCTCGGCGATGCCGCGACGGATCACGACCGCGTCGGGCTCGGCCTGCGGCATCGGGGCGGACGGCTGCTCGGTGTCGACGTCGGCGCCGGCGCGGGTCCTCAGCGGGCGGCTCCGCCACGCCTCGATCGCCCGGCGGATCAGGAGCACGAGGAGCGCCGTCACCATCGCCAGCACGGCGAGGCCGATGACCACCGCGAGGATGATCGCGACGATCCTGCAGAGCAGGCAGTCGTCCCCCTGCTGCGGCAGCGGCAAGGGAGTTCCGGACGGCGCAGGAGGGGCCGTCTCGATGAATCCGCCGTGCTGGCTCTGCCCGATCGGACGGAACCTCGGCGGGCCCTGCAGCGCGGCGATGAGCATCACGACGATGAGGCCCAGCGGGATCGCGAGCAGCAGCACGGGGCTCCGGGACGACGCTCCCCGTCGTTCTGGGGAGCGGGTGCTGCGGCGCATGCCTCCACCCTATGGCGCGGTACACGACTCGCCCGCGGCGCTCGGAGGGTTCAGGCCTCCGACCGCCGTCCGGCGAACGGGACGAGTCCGTCGCGCAGCGCCGCGATCTGCGCGACGTCCATGCCGACGGCGGCCATGACCTGATGCGGCACCTCGAGGGCGCGCCCGCGGAGCGCGCTGCCCGCATCCGTCAGGACGATGTCGAGCCGCCGCTCATCGGCGACGCTGCGTTCCCGGCGCACCAGGCCGTCCTTCTCCAGCCGCTTCACCAGCGGAGACGCGGTCGCCGGGTCCATCGCGAGGTCCGCAGCGAGGTCGTGCAGCGATCGCGGCGAACGCTCCCAGAGCGCGAGCATCGCGAGGTACTGCGGATGCGTGAGGCCCAACGGCTCGAGGATGGGACGGTAGATCGCGACGACGTTGCGCGCCGCGGTCACGAGCGCGAAGCAGAGCTGGTTCTCCAGCCTCAGCAGATCGTGGGCGGCGGTCATGAGTCGATGATAGCTCGTAGGCTAATCGTTAGTACACTAATGACTATGGCGATGGAACCCGAACACGTCCCGCTCCGCACCAGGATCCGCGAGGCCGGTGGCCTGTACGCCTGGTTCAACAGCAGGCTGATCCGCTTCGCGGGGCCGGCATCGGTCGGTCCGTACGAGGCGACTCCGCCACCGACCGCCGAGCAGCGCGCAGAGCGCGCATGCCCGCTCTGCGGCGCGCCGATGAATCAGCACGTGATCGACCGGAGCGGGCCGAAGCCGCTCATGCACTGCCCGTGATCGTGCCCTGATCGCCCGTGGACGCGTCTTCACGGGCGACGTCCAGCCAGAACATCAGCGCGGTGTCGTCGGCTATGGCCGCGGCGTCGACGTCGAGCCAGTTGGCGCTCATCGTGCGCGCTCCCATGACCGCCCGGGAGACGCCCGGCGCTCCGAGCAGGCTCGCGCCGTTCTCGACGGTGACGCGCACCAGGAGCACTCCTCCTTTACGCGCACCGACCAGGATCCTCCCCTGGGAGAGGAACGCCCGGCTGCCGAACATCCGCCGCTCCTCGATCCGGTCGTCGCCGAGCAGTGCACGGATCCGGTCGGCGAGCTCCGCCCCTGCGGCATCCATCAGGCGTGTCCGGCGCGCTCCATCGCGCGCAGCTCCTTCTTGAGATCCTGCACCTCATCGCGCAGCCGTGCGGCGAGCTCGAACTTCAGCTCCCCTGCAGCGGCGAGCATCTGGTTCGACAGGTCCTCGATCGTGGCCTCGAGCTGCTCCGCCCCCTCGGCCGCGATGCCCTCACGGCGCAGATTGGGTGTCGGGGACTTGCCCTTGCCGCTCTTTCCCGCCCTGCCACGGCCGGCGCGCAGATCGGCGGTGTCGGCAGCCTCACGGGCGAGCACCTCGGTGATGTCGGCGATGCGTTTCCGCAGCGGTTGCGGGTCGATGCCGTGCTCGGCGTTGTAGGCGATCTGCTTCTCACGACGGCGCTCGGTCTCCTCGATCGCGTTGCGCATCGAATCCGTCATGTTGTCGGCGTACATGTGCACCTGGCCGGACACGTTCCGCGCGGCGCGGCCGATGGTCTGGATGAGGGAGGTGCCCGATCGCAGGAACCCCTCCTTGTCGGCGTCGAGGATCGCGACCAGCGAGACCTCGGGGAGATCGAGCCCTTCACGCAGCAGGTTGATCCCGACGAGCACGTCGTAGACGCCCGCACGGAGCTCGCTGAGCAGTTCCACGCGGCGCAGCGTGTCGACGTCGGAGTGCAGGTAGCGCACGCGCACGCCGTGTTCGCCCAGGAAGTCGGTGAGCTCCTCCGCCATCTTCTTGGTGAGCGTCGTGACGAGCACGCGCTCGTCCCGCTCGACACGCAGGCGGATCTCCTCGAGCAGATCGTCGATCTGCCCCTTCGAGGGCTTGACGACGATCGCCGGGTCGACCAGCCCGGTCGGACGGATGATCTGCTCCACCACGCCGTCCGCGATGCCCATCTCGTACTTGCCCGGGGTCGCCGAGAGATACACCGTCTGCCCGATCCGGTTCTTGAACTCGTCCCAGCGCAGCGGGCGGTTGTCGAGCGCACTGGGCAGCCGGAAACCGTGCTCGACCAGGGTGCGCTTGCGCGAGGCGTCCCCCTCGTACATCGCGCCGATCTGCGGCACCGTGACGTGCGACTCGTCGATCACCAGCAGGAAGTCGTCGGGGAAGAAGTCGAGCAGGGTGTGCGGCGGCTCGCCCGCCTCGCGGCCGTCGAGGTGCCGGGAGTAGTTCTCGATCCCGCTGCAGAACCCCAGCTGCTGCAGCATCTCCAGGTCGAACGTGGTGCGCATCCGCAGCCGCTGCGCCTCCAAGAGCTTGCCCTGTCGTTCCAGCTCGGCGAGCCGCCCGGCGAGCTCGGCCTCGATCGTGCCGATCGCGCGCTGCACCACGTCGGTTCCGGCGACGTAGTGGGACGCCGGGAAGATGGGCACCGCGTCGAGCTTCGCCACCACGTCGCCGGTGAGCGGATGCAGCGAGTACAGCGCCTCGATCTCGTCGCCGAACAGCTCGATGCGGATCGCGTGCTCCTCGTAGACCGGGATGATCTCGATCGTGTCGCCGCGCACCCGGAAGTTGCCGCGGGAGAAGTCGACGTCGTTGCGGTTGTACTGCATCGCGATGAACTGCCGGATCAGGGCGTCGCGGTCGTAGCGCTCCCCCACCTGCAGCGCGACCATCGCGCGGAGATACTCCTCCGGGGCGCCGAGGCCGTAGATGCACGAGACCGTCGAGACGACCACGACGTCGCGGCGACTGAGCAGGGAGTTCGTGGTGGAGTGCCGGAGCCTCTCGACCTCGGCGTTGATCGAGGAGTCCTTCTCGATGAAGGTGTCGGTCTGCGGGACGTACGCCTCGGGCTGGTAGTAGTCGTAGTAGCTCACGAAGTACTCGACGGCGTTGTGCGGCATGAGCTCACGGAACTCGTTCGCGAGCTGCGCCGCGAGGGTCTTGTTGTGCGCCATCACCAGGGTGGGCCGCTGCACCTGCTCGATGAGCCAGGCCGTCGTGGCGGACTTTCCTGTGCCGGTCGCGCCGAGCAGCACGACATCGGTCTCTCCGGCGTTGATACGGGCCGCGAGCTCGGCGATCGCCTGCGGCTGATCGCCGGCGGGCAGATACTCGCTGACCACCTCGAACGGGCGGACGCTGCGCGTTGGTTGCATCTCTCAAGCCTACGAGGGACCTCCGACATCGGCGCCGGAGACCTCACCTCCCGCTCAGGGGGTCGCGGGCCGCAGCCGCCGCCAGAGCGCGTCCGCCTGCCGGAGCGTGTCCGCGAGGGCGCCGGAGGTGTCGATCAGCACGTCCGCGATCGCACGCCGCGCCTCGTCCGGGACCTGGGCGGCGATACGGGCGCGAGCCGCGGCGCGGTCCATCCCCCGGTTCTGCACCAGGCGCTCCTCGCGGAGCGATGCGGGCGCATCGGCGACCACGATCAGGTCCCAGGGGTCGTCTGCGCGTGCCTCCACCAGCAGCGGCACGTCGTAGACGACCACGGCCTCGGGATCGTCCGAGAGCGCCTGGTCGATACGCCGCTGGGACTCCTGCCTGACCGCGGGGTGCACGATGCCGTTCAGTCGGGCGAGAGCCGCCTCGTCCCCGAACACGCGGTCCCCCAGCGCGGCCCGGTCGAGCGCACCGTCCGGCGTCAGCATCTCCGTGCCGAACTCCTCGGCGATCCGTGCGAGCACCGGGGATCCCGGCGCCTGCACCTCGCGAACGATGCGATCGGCATCGATGACGACGGCGCCGTGTCCGGCGAGGCGGGCGGCGATGGTCGACTTGCCCGAGGCGATGCCCCCGGTGAGCGCGATGAGCGACATCCTCCCATCCTGGCACGGGGAGACGGCGCGCCCGGAGAAGCGGAACGGGCCGCCACCCGGAGGTGACGGCCCGTTCTCGGTGCGATCGGAGATCAGGCGTTGCCGCCCGAGAGCTTCTCGCGCAGCGCAGCGAGCGCCTCGTCGTCGGCCAGCGTGCCCGAAGCCGAGGAGTCGGTCGAGAACGACTGCGAGGGGCTGAACTCCTCGCCCGCGGCGGCCTCGGCCTCGGCGGCCTTGATCACCTGGGCCTTGTGCGCCTCCCAGCGGGTCTGCGCGGCGGCGTACTCCTGCTCCCAGGCCTCGCGCTGGGCGTCGAAGCCGTCCTTCCAAGCGCCGGTCTCGGGGTCGAAGCCCTCCGGGTACTTGTACTCGCCGTTCTCGTCGTACTCGGCGAGCATGCCGTACAGCGCCGGGTCGAACTCGGTGCCGTAGGGGTCGACCGACTCGTTCGCCTGCTTGAGCGAGAGCGAGATGCGACGACGCTCGAGGTCGATGTCGATGACCTTGACGAAGACCTCCTCGCCCACCGACACGACCTGCTCGGCCAGCTCGACGTGCTTGCTGGAGAGCTCGGAGATGTGCACCAGGCCCTCGATGCCGTCCGCGACGCGCACGAACGCGCCGAACGGGACGAGCTTGGTGACCTTGCCCGGGGTGACCTGTCCGATCGCGTGCGTACGCGCGAAGACCTGCCACGGGTCCTCCTGGGTCGCCTTCAGCGACAGCGAGACGCGCTCGCGGTCCAGGTCGACCTCGAGGATCTCGACGGTGACCTCCTGGCCGACCTCGACGACCTCGCTGGCGTGCTCGATGTGCTTCCAGGACAGCTCGGAGACGTGCACGAGACCGTCCACGCCACCCAGGTCGACGAACGCGCCGAAGTTGACGATCGAGGACACGACGCCCTTGCGGACCTGCCCCTTGTGCAGGTTGTTGAGGAACGTGGTGCGGGACTCGGACTGGGTCTGCTCCAGCAGCGCGCGGCGCGAGAGCACCACGTTGTTGCGGTTCTTGTCCAGCTCGAGGATCTTGGCCTCGATCTCCTGGCCCAGGTACGGGGTGAGGTCGCGGACGCGGCGCAGCTCGATGAGCGAGGCGGGCAGGAAGCCGCGCAGGCCGATGTCGACGATGAGGCCGCCCTTGACGACCTCGATGACGGTGCCGGTGACGACCCCGTCGTTCTCCTTGATCTTCTCGACGTCCCCCCAGGCGCGCTCGTACTGCGCACGCTTCTTGGAGAGGATCAGACGGCCTTCCTTGTCCTCCTTCTGGAGGACGAGTGCCTCGACCTGGTCGCCGACGGCGACGACCTCGTTGGGGTCGACGTCGTGCTTGATGGAGAGCTCGCGCGAGGGGATGACGCCCTCGGTCTTGTAGCCGACGTCGAGCAGGACCTCGTCGCGGTCGATCTTGACGATCGTGCCCTCGATGATGTCGCCGTCGTTGAAGAACTTCAGGGTCTTCTCGACCGCGGCCAGGAAGTCCTCAGCAGATCCGATGTCGTTGATGGCGACCTGCTTGGTGGCCGGGGCGGTCGTTGCGGTAGTCATGTAGCGGGTTGTCCTTGTTGATGGATGTTCGGGCCTCGGAGCACGCCGATGCGGCGGAAAGATCGCCCCGGGGCGGATGGATGTGGGATTGCGGTGTCACGAGAGCAGGCACAGGCGTCCCACGAGTGACACTCCAGGTTATCAGACGAAACGCGCCGATTGTGCGATGCTGATCCGATGACCGATCGTCTCATGCTCCTCGACACGGCCAGCCTCTACTTCCGGGCCTTCTACGGCGTGCCCGACAGCGCGAAGGCACCGGACGGCCGGTCGGTGAACGCCGCCCGCGGCCTGCTCGACATGATCGCGAAGCTGGTCTCGACCTATCGACCGTCCCACCTGATCGCCTGCTGGGACGACGACTGGCGACCGCAGTGGCGCGTCGACCTCATCCCGAGCTACAAGGCGCATCGCGTGGTGGAGGTCGTCGCGGACGGACCCGACGTCGAAGAGGTCCCCGACCCGCTCGAGCAGCAGCTGCCGGTCATCCGCGAGGAGCTGGGGCTGCTCGGCATCCCGATCGTCGGCGCGTCCGCGCACGAGGCCGACGATGTGATCGGCACGCTCGCGACATCGTCGACCGCCCCGGTCGACATCGTCACCGGGGACCGCGACCTGTTCCAGCTCGTCGACGACGCGCGCGGTGTGCGGGTGATCTACACCGCCCGCGGCATGAGCAACCTCGAGATCGTCACGGACCAGACCGTGGTCGCCAAGTACGGCGTCCTCCCCGCGCAGTACGCCGACTTCGCCACGATGCGCGGTGACGCGTCGGACGGACTGCCGGGGGTGAAGGGCGTCGGCGAGAAGACGGCGGCGACCCTGCTGCGGACGCACGGCGATCTCGTCGGGATCCGCGACGCGGCCGACGCCGGCGAGGGCATGAGCGCCTCGGTCGCCGCGAGGATCCGCGACGCGTCGGCGTATCTCGACGTGGCCCCCACGGTCGTCGAGGTCGCGAAGGACCTCGCGCTCGAGGTGCCGGATGCCCGCCTGCGGCCACTCGATGCCGCGGGGCGGGATGCCGCGGGCGCCCTGTCCGCGCGCTGGAACCTCGGTGGCTCGATGACCCGCGCGGTCGCGGCTCTCGCAGATCTGGTCTGACCGGGACACCTGCACGAGCCGGGGACACCTGCACGACCGATCCGCGGGTACGGTCGTGCATCCGTTCCCGGCTCGTGCAGGTGCACCCGGCTACCCCGCCCAGGCGAGCAGCCGCTCCAGCCCCCAGGTCGTGACGATGCGGGATGCCGGGACCCCGGCCCGCTCGGCGCGCTCGGCACCGTGGTCGAGCAGCGAGAGCTGGCCCGGCGCGTGCGCGTCCGAGTCGATCGAGAACAGGCATCCCGCCGCCAGGGCGATCGCGATGAGCTCGTCCGGCGGATCCTGCCGCTCCGGGCGGGAGTTGATCTCGACCGCGACGCCGGACTCGGCGCAGGCCGCGAACACCGCCTCGGCGTCGAACGACGACGACGGGCGTGTCCCCCGCTCCCCCTGCACCAGCCGCCCCGTGCAGTGGCCGAGCACGTTGACGCGGGGGTTCGACACCGCGGCGACCATGCGCCGCGTCATCGGCCCGGCGTCCATCCGGAGCCCGGAGTGCACGGATGCGACGACGATGTCGAGCTCGCCCAGCAGCGCGTCCTTCTGGTCGAGGGACCCGTCGTCGAGGATGTCGACCTCGATCCCGGTGAGCATCGTGAGCCCGTTCCCGGTCAGCGCACGGACCCGCGGCAGCTGCTCGCGCAGGCGCTCCGCCGACAGCCCCCGCGCCACGCGCAGCCGTGGGGAGTGATCGGTGATCGCCAGGTACTCGTGACCGAGCGCCCGAGCCGCGTCCGCCATCGTCTCGATGGGCGTCGTGCCGTCCGACCATTCCGTGTGGGCGTGCAGGTCCCCGCGCAGCCGGGAGCGCAGGGCGGACCGGCGCTCCGGCGGGGTCGCCCCGCGCAGTTCCACGAGGTAGTCGGGCACGGCGCCCTCATCGGCCTGTCGGATGACCGCGAAGGTCGACTCCCCGATGCCCTTCACCGATCGCAGCCGCACGGGATCGCTCCGGATGTCCTCGGGGAGGTCCCGCAGCACCGCCG
>JBASAE010000403.1:0-8703 GCA_049654285.1 Microbacterium sp. | reverse complement strand
CATCGGGCGTGACCTGCGCGCCGACATCCACACCCTGAGCATCGCGCAGCTCTCGCGCGAGTTGGACTCCGGGCGACTCGGCCCAGTGGATCTGATGGCGGCCACCCTTGCCCGCATCGAGGCCGTCGAGCCGCGTGTCGGCGCGTTCGTGTCCATCGCGGAGGACGAGGCGATGGCTGCTGCACGCGTCGCGGAGCGGGAGATCGCCGCGAGCGGCAGGCGCGGGCCGTTGCATGGCATCCCCGTGGGGCACAAGGACAACATCGACGTGCGCGGCATGGCGACCACCGCCGCTTCCCGGGTGCAGGGGCGCCCGGTCGCGGCCGAGGACTCCGCGGTGGCGCGTCGCCTGCGCGAAGCCGGAGCGATTGCCGTCGGCAAGCTCAACCTGCTCGAGTACGCGTCGGGAACCCTGGGGGTCTACGGCTACACCCGTAACCCCGTCGTCGCCGGTGGAAGCCCCGGCGGATCGAGCTCCGGTTCGGGCGCCGCCGTGGCCGCCGGACTCCTCCCCGGCGCCACCGGCACCGACACGGGGAGCTCGGTCCGCAACCCGGCGGCGTACTGCGGGGTCGTCGGCTTGCGCCCGACGCGGGGCAGCGTGGATGGCAGCGGGGTGATACCCCTCAGCTGGAGCCAGGACACGGTGGGTCCGCTCGCCCGCACGGTCGAGGACGTCGCCCTGCTCCTGGAGGGGATCGGCGGGCCGTCACTGGGTGCGCGACTGCGGGAGCCGGGGGCGCCTCTGCGCTTTGCAGCGCCCATCCGTTTCTACCGGGAGGACCTCGACCCCGAGATCGCGGCGGGGATCGAGCGGGCGGTGCGCGTGCTCGAACGCGCGGGCAACCTCCGCGATGAGATCGAGCTTCCCGGGACGGAGTTCGCGCCCGCGGCATCCTGGACGATCGCCTACACCGAGGCGTTCCTCTACCACGAGCGGCGCTTCGCGGCGAGGCCGCGCGAGTTCACCCCCTGGTTCCTGCGCAAGATCGTCGCCGCAGGGCTGCTCAGCGCACGCGACGCGGTGCTGGCGGTCCGGGTACGGAGGCTGCTCCGGATGCGTTATGCGTCCGCGTTCGAGCGCGTCGACGTGCTGGTGGTGCCGACGACCAGGGGGCTGCCGACCTCTCCCTACGAGCCTGCGGCGGGACCGGACGGCGTGCTGCGCTGGAACGACGACTTCGCCAGCGTCGCCCGTCCGGCGAGCCTGCTCGGGCTGCCGGCCATCTCGGTCCCGGTCGGAGCAGCTCGCGACGGATCGCCCTTGGCGGTGCAGCTGATCGCTGGGCCGCACGGAGAGGCGGCCGTGCTGCGGGCCGCCCAGCAGATCGAGGACGCGGTGGGAGCCGCGCACGTGGTCGATCCGCCGCAGACCGGGGGACTGGGTCGCCCGGATCACCGTCCTGCCCCCTTGCGCCTGCGGGGTGTGCGCGAGGACATCGACGCCGGATGGGTGATCCGCGAGGCGGCGCTGCGCGGGATCGGCTATCTCACCGAGGACGACGCCGCGGTGATGGCACCGCTGATCGGCGCGGCGAAGGCGCAGCTCGATGCGGCGGCAGATGAACTGCCGCTGGACGACGACGGGTCCACCGCATCGGCGCGCGAGCCGCTGCGGGCGAGCTCGTGAGCCGGGCTCGTCAGACCGGCCGAGAGCGGGGGACGTCGGCGCTTCGCTGAGCACGGCGTCGGGCAATCAGGCGAGGGCGGAGATCACTCCGGCGATGAGTGCGATCTGGTCGATCGTGCGGGGCAGATGGATGTGCTCGGTACGCGCATGCGCCCCGGAGCCGACCGCTCCCATGCCGTCGAGAGTGGGGATGCCGCGCGCTGCGACGTAGTTCCCGTCGCTGGCCCCGCCGACCCGTGCCGCCCCGAGATCTCGGCCGAGACCCTGAGCCGTCTCCCGCGCCAGCGCGAACGGCTCGAGAGTCGCCGCGTCCTCCTCCATCGGAGGCCGATCCCAGACGAGCCGGAGGCGCATGGTCGCCTCTTGGCGTTGGGGGGCGATCTCGGCGAGCTGCTGCTCGATCCGGGGCATCTCCGAGAGCCGCTCGATGCGGACGTCCACCTCCGCCTCCGCCGACTCGGCGACCACATTGGCGCGGGTCCCGCCCGAGACGGTGCCGACGTTGAAGGTCGAGCCGGTGGCGGGGTCGGACAGGGCATGCACGGCCAGCACCGCCCTGGCGAGCTCGTCGATCGCGCTCGTGCCCGCCCAGTAGTCCAGACCGGCGTGCGCGGCGACGCCTTCGACCTCGATGTGCAGGCGTCCGATGCCCTTCCTCGCGACCTTGGCCGCACCGTCCGCCCCCGGCTCGAGGACGAGGACAAGAGCGGCGTCCTCGGTCTGCCGTTCGATGATCGGACGGGAGAAGGGTGAGCCGATCTCCTCGTCCCCGGTGAGCACGAAGCGCACCGGCGGCAACGGCAGGCCGCACTCCCGTGCTGCCCGCACGGCCCAGATGCCCTGGATGCAGCCCGCCTTCATGTCGAAGACGCCCGGTCCCGTGATCAGGTCCCCGTCGCGGGCGAAGGGCCACTCCGCGAGCGTGCCCGCCTCCCATACCGTGTCGTAGTGGCACAGCACGACGACCGGAGGGGATGGGCTTTCGCCGGGGAAGTCGACCACTGCCACGTCGCCGTGGATGCCGCCGGGGAAGCGCTGGATGCGCTCCGGGGTTCCCAGACGCTCGTCGAGGAGGAGAAGCAGCACGTCGAGGCACTGCGCGAGCAGGGTGACATCCAGGCTCGGGGACTCGGCTGCGGCCAGCAGCCGTAGGTCGCCCTCGACGTCGGCGGCTCGCGCTCGGATCCAGTCCTGTGCGGCTTTCAGCTCGGCGGCAGGCCGCGGCCGGGTGGCGGGCATCATCGCCAGATATCCTGTTCGGCGATGCGCAGGTATCCGCCGGCGGAGGCACCGTCGCCGATCGGGCGGATCGCGATCTCGTCGACGCCGAGACTGCCGTGGTCCTGCAGGCGAGCCCGCACGACCTCGGGGGTCCCGTTGACGACGAACTCGTCGACCACCTCGCGCGGCATCCGGGCGGCGAGTGTGGACGGATCCCCGTCGAGGAGCCCGTCGAGCAGGTGCGCGACTCCGCTGCGCGTCTGCATCACCGAGGTCCGGGGACGCTGCAGCAACGTCGCCGCGACGAAGTCGCGTGCGCGCTCGAAGGCGAGCTGGGCGTCGTCTTCGCAGCTGACGTACATGAACGCGGTCGTCGGGAGCGGGCGTGGGCGCGCCTCGACTGTCGCGGCGATCTCGTCGCGGACGAACGCGAGGTAGCCGGGGCCCGACATGATCGAGAGGATCAGGCCATCCGCGTGGGTGGCCGCGAGACGGAGCATCTGCGGTGAGCTGGCGGCCAGGTAGAACCGGCTGCGCCCGTCGGCCGGGTGCTCCAGCTCGACCTCGTCCAGCGTGTGCGTGGGATCCGACCAGGTCACAGGTTCGCCGCGGGAGATCCGGCGGAGCACGTCGAGGTGGTCCCGGGTGGCGCCGATCATCTTCTCCGGCATGAGATCGAGCTGCCGGAGGGCCCGCGGGCTGCCGAGTCCGACCCCGCAGATGAACCGCCCGGGGAACATGCGGTCGATCGTGGCGACCTCCATGCCGAGCACGGCTGGGCTGCGCACCAGGAGCGATGCGACGCCGAGCCCGACCTCCAGGCCGGGGCTGTGCGCGAGGATGGCCCCGGCGGTGGAGAAGGCGCCCTTGCGCCAGTAGTCCTCGCTGATCCAGATCCGGCCGATGCCGACTCGTGCGGCGGTCTCCGCGATCGGCAGGGTGAACTCCGGCGCCGCCGTGCTGTCGAGCAGCAGCGAGATCCTGGTAGACATGCGGGTGTCCTCTCCTGTCCTCCCGGACCCGTCCGGGATGTGCGTACGTCGCCGGAGCGCTCAGCGCGCCGGGTCGAGGGCCTGTCCGAGTCGGTTGAACGCGAGCACGGTGGCCACGATGATGAGGCCCGGCAGCGTGGTGAGCCACCACGCCGAGGTCTGGTAGACCCGTCCCTCCGACACGAGCGAGCCCCATTCCGCTGCCGGCGGCACGGCGCCGAAGCCGAGGAAGCTCAATGCCGAGATCGCCAGGATGGCCGTGCCGAGCTCGAGCGTCGCAAGGGCGAGCACCGGACCTGTCGAGTTGGGCAGCACATGGCGTCCCAGCACGCCAGGGGTCCGCACCCCGAGAGCCCCGGCCGCCTCGACATAGGCGGAGTTGCGGACGCGGACCGTCTCGGCGCGCATGAGGCGGGCGAACGCGGCGATGCTGCCGATTCCCACGGCGATGGCGACGTTCAGCGTGCCGAACCCGAGGGCGGTGATCAGCACGAGTGCGAGCAGCAGCGACGGGATGGCCTGCAGCACGTCGATCACGCGCATGATCGCCGTGTCCGCACGGCCGCCGACATATCCGGAGATCAGTCCGATGAGGGAGCCGACGACCAGGGCGATGAACACCGCCAGCAAGGAAGCCTGCAGGGTGAGGGTCGACCCCTCGATCATGCGGCTGAACAGATCGCGCCCGAGCGGGTCGGTGCCGAGGGGGTGTGTGAAGGAGGGCGGCTGGAGGCGGTCGGCCGGAACGGCGCGATAGGGATCGTATGGTGCGAAGAGCCCGGGCAGCAGGGCCCAGCCGATGACGACGAGGACCACGATCCCCGCGAGCACCGGCCCGATGGTGAGCCGCTGCATCGGCCGGCGGACGGAAGAGACGCCGGGCAGGAGGTCGGTGGTCGGAACGACGTTCGTGACGCCTGTCTTCGGCTCGGTCATCGCTGTGCTCCTCTGCTCGACGGGGCGTTCTCGCTATCTGCGGGAGCGTCGGTCCGTGGCGGATGCGCCGCGGCGGGCCGACGTCGGTCGCGGCCGGCCGCGCGGGCGATCCGAGGGTCGATCAGCGGATAGGTCGCGTCGACCGCGAAGCTGACGAGGACATAGACGATGGCCGTGAAAGTCACGATCCCGAGCATCAGCGGGATGTCGCGGGCGCCGACCGCGGTCACGGTGAGCCGGCCGAGACCGTTCCACGAGAAGACGGTCTCGGTGACGGCGGCGCCGGAGAATACGCCGCCGATGACGACGCCTGTGATGGTGAGCGCCGGGATGCTGGCGTTGCGCAGCGAGTGCGAACGCAAGGTGCGCCATCGACTGAGGCCCTTGGCCCGCGCTGTCTCGACGAAGGGCTCGCGCTGCGTGCCGAGCAGGCTCCTGGACAGCACCTGGGTGATCGGAGCCGATGCCCAGACGGCCAGCGTGATCACGGGCAGCACCAGTGAGGCGACCCCCGCGCCGGTGCCGGCTGCGGGGAGCCAGCCCAGCTGGAAGGAGAAGAGCTGCAGCAGCAGCAGCCCGAGCCAGAAGTTCGGCATCGAGATCGCGATCGGGGGGTAGGCCAGCAGGATCTGCCGCAGCCGGGGCGAGCGGGTGTAGGCGATCGTCATCGCGAGCGCGATGCCGATGAGGGCTGCGACCAGCACGGTGCACGCTGCGAGCAGGGCGGTGACGGGCACGCTCTTGGCGATGATCTCGGTGACCGGCTGGCGCATCGAATAGGAGGCGCCGAAGTCGCCGGTCAGTGCCGAGCCGAGGGCATGGAGGTACTGCACGGGCAACGGCTGATCGAATCCGTACTGCGCGCGCACCGCCTCGACGGCGGCAGGGTCCAGGTCGGCGGCGTCGACGCCGGTCGCCGTGAGCATCACGATGGCCGGGTCGCCGGGCAGCCCGAACAGCACGAAGAACGTCACGGTGAACGCACCCCAGAGCACGAACACCGCTTGGCCGAGACGTCTTGCCAGATACAGCACTCGGATCGCTCTCCTCACTCCGCGGATGATGCCGAAGCCAGCGGGCGTAACGATATTACACAGTGTGGGGTGTTCTGGCGAGGGGTCTGGGAGATAAGCCGCCAGGAAGGCTGTTGTTTCGGGGATAAGAAAATGTAATCTAGTTTCATTCAGCAGGCTTGACGAAAGGAAAGAGACAAGATGGGTCACCCTACAGCGGAACAGGACCGCGAAGAGATCCTCCGGGTCAGCAAGATCTGGTCGGATGCGAATGTCGGTCTCGACATCGACGCGCTCGATGAGGTCTTCCCCGTCGGCGACAACTTCGTCATGTTCAACCTGGACTCCTTCGCCTACTTCGGGATCGACGAGCTCAAGGAGCTCTGGCGGTACCTCAAGGTCACCTTCCCTCCGCGCAGCATCCAGACCTCGCGCGTCATGAAGATGGAGGTCTCCGGCGACATGGCCTGGATCATCAGCGAGACCACGACGATCAAGGGGGGACAGCCGACGGCCTCCCGCAACACCGAGGTCTTCCAGCGCGACGATGGCGCGGGCAACCGGGTCTGGCGCATGTGGCACTTCCATTGCTCGGCCCTGCAGTTCGACTTCTCCGACCGCCCGGTGTTCACCGACGACGTGCCGCGGCGACACTTCGGCGACACACTCGCGGACCGGGGGCTGGGCACCATCCCCGGCAAGGAACCGGTCGTCGAGTGGGTCACGCGACTCGAGGACCAGAAGCACCTGAGCTGAAGGATGGAGACGGACGACGGCCCGCTGGCCGGGATGGTCGTGCTGGACCTGAGCAGAGCGCTGGCGGGTCCACACGCGGGGATGATGTTCGGAGACCTCGGCGCCCGCGTCATCAAGGTGGAGATGCCGGGGACCGGGGATGAGACCCGCAGCTGGGGTCCACCGTTCCTCCAGGGGCGCGATGGCGAGGCGTACTCGAGCTATTTCCTCTCCTGCAACCGGAACAAGGAGTCCATCGCGCTGGACCTGAAGGACGACGGCGACCGGGAGATCCTCCGCGAGCTGGTGCGCCGTGCGGATGTGCTCGTGGAGAACTTCCGCACCGGGGTGATGGATCGCCTCGGTCTGGGGACCACGGAGCTCAGCGAGCTCAATCCTCGGCTCGTGCAGCTCTCCATCACCGGGTTCGGTCACGACGGCCCGGAGGGCGGGCGCGCCGGATACGACCAGATCGTGCAGGGCGAGGCAGGTCTCATGTCCGTCACCGGCGCCTCACCGGAGGACCCGCAACGGGTGGGCATCCCGATCGCCGATCTGCTCGGCGGCATCCACGGGGTCGTCGGCGTGCTCGCCGCGTTGTACGAGCGCGAGCGCACCGGCCGCGGTCGTGTCGTGCGGGCGTCGTTGCTGTCGGCGGTCGTCGGCGTGCACGCCTTCCAGGGGACGCGCGTGACCGTCGCCGCGGAGCGGCCGCGGGCGCAGGGCAACTTTCACCCGTCGATCGCACCGTATGGGCTGTTCGCCTGTCAGGACGGCGCGGTGCAGATCAGCGTCGCCAACGAACGGCTCTGGGTGAGCTTCTGCGCCGAATTCGGACTCGACCCGGCGGCGGAGGGCCTCGAGACGAACCCGGAACGGGTGCGCAACCGTCTACAGACCATCGCGGTCGTCGAAGAGGCCTTCCGTGGGGAGCAGACGGAGCGGCTGCTGGAACGCCTCCGGCGCGCCGGGGTCCCCGCGGGCCGGGTGCGGTCGCTGGAGGAAGTCTACGAATGGGATCAGGTCCGCTCACAGGGTCTGATCGTGGACGTGGAACATGCGGCCCTGGGAGCCATCCGCCTGCCTGGCCCGCCGATCCGCTTCTTCGATGTGGATGCCGACGGCGAGTCGGAGCGCGCTCGTGCGGTGCACCAGCCCCCGCCCCTGCTCGATCAGCACGGCGGGGCGATCCGTGCCTGGCTCGAGACCGCGGACGCGTGAGCGCCGTGGATGGCGTCGCCTCGGCTCGGGCGAAGCGACGGCACTCGGCGGCGTCCCTCATCGAGCTCCTCGTCGACGAGGGGAGTCATCGCTCTTGGGATACGGCCGTGCCCTGCCCCGGCCCGGAGTTCGGCGACGGCTATCGGCGGGAGCTCATCGCTGCTCGTGAGCGGAGCGGTGTGGACGAGTCGGTGCTGACCGGAGAGGCTCGGATCGGAGGCCGGAGGGTCGCGCTGATCGCCTGCGAGTTCGCGTTCCTCGCGGGGTCTGTCGGCTTGGCCTCCGCGGAGCGAATCGTCCTCGCGCTCGAGCGTGCCACCGCGGAGCGCCTGCCCGTGTTGGCCAGCACCGCATCAGGCGGCACCAGGATGCAGGAGGGCACGCGCGCGTTCGTGGCGATGGTGAAGATCGCGGCGGCGGTGGCCGCGCACAAGGCCGAGGGACTGCCGTACCTGGTCTATCTGCGTCATCCGTCCACGGGCGGCGCTCTCGCATCCTTCGGCTCGCTGGGGCAGCTCACTGTCGCGGAGCCCGGTGCACTGGTGGGCTTCCTCGGACCCCGCGTGTTCGAGGCGATCTACGGCGAGGAGTTCCCCGCCGACGTCCAGACCGCGGAGAACCTCGCCCGCCGGGGGCTCATCGACGGGGTGCTCCCTGCGCCCGAGCTGAGGGAGACGGTGCGCCGCGTGCTGGACCTGCTCGAGCCGCCGGCGTACTCCACGCTCGTCGCACGTTCGGGCGATCCGGGGACGTCCGCAGCCGATCCGCCGGGTTCGGAAGACCCGTGGGGGTCCATCGTGCGCACCAGGGACCCCCGCCGCCCCGGCCTGCGCGAGCTGCTGCGCATCGCGGCGAGCGACGTCGTGCCGCTCAGCGGGACCGGCCAGGGCGAACGGGATCCTGGGCTTTCGCTCTGCTTGGCGCGGTTCGGAGGCATCCCCGCGGTGGTCGTCGG
>JBASAE010000402.1:0-4606 GCA_049654285.1 Microbacterium sp. | reverse complement strand
GGCCACCGCCCTGCGCGAGGATCGCGACCGGCAGTACGACCTCTACAGGGACGCCGTCGAGCACGCCCGCGCCGAGCAGCGTGCCGCAGCCGAACGGGCCGAGCGCGAGAGCGCCGTGCTCACGGCGATCGCTCCGGTGCGCGAGAGCCTGCACCGTATGCAGCGGACCGTGACCACGCTCGAACAGGAGCGGCATGCGCAGTTCGGCGCCCTGAGCGAGCAGCTGCGCCGCGCGGCGGAGTCCGATGAGGCGCTGCGTGCGAGCACCGACTCCCTGGCCGGAGCCCTGCGCTCGACGGCGACGCGCGGCGTCTGGGGCGAGACACAGCTGCGCCGGGTGGTCGAGGCCGCCGGGCTCACACGCCACGTCGACTTCGACCTGCAGGCCACGATCTCGTCCGACCACGGCCAGGGGCGCCCAGACATGGTGATCCGGCTGGCCGGCGGCGCATCGATCGCGGTCGACGCGAAGGTGCCGCTCGACGCCTACCTCGAGGCGAGCGCGCTCGGCGCCGACGCTGACGAGGCCGCCCGGCGTATCCTCATGCAGAAGCACGTCAAGGCCGTGCGCGCGCACGTGGACGCCCTCGCGAAGAGGTCCTACTGGTCGGGGCTCGACCAGGGACCCGAGTTCGTGATCTGCTTCCTGCCCAGCGAGTCGCTGCTCGCCGCCGCGATCGACGAGGATCCGACGCTGCTCGATCACGCGTTCGGCAGACGGGTCGCGCTCGCATCACCGGTCAACCTGTGGGCCGTGCTGAAGACCGTCGCCTACACCTGGAGGCAGCAGGAGGTGTCCGCAGAGGCGCGCACCCTGCTTTCCCTCGGCACGCAGCTGTACGAACGGCTGGGCACCCTCGCCGGTCACGCCGACGACCTGCGGCGTGCTCTGGAGCGCACCGTCGACAGCTACAACCGTTTCGCGGGCTCGCTGGAGAGCCGGGTACTGGTCACCGCCCGCCGGTTCCCCGGCATCGACCGGGCGGGGCTCGACTCCCCCGCACAGCCTCTCGTGACGCAGGCCCGGCGTTTCACCGCGACGGAACTGCTCCCGACGGAACCGTCACTGCGCTCCGACATCGGCGACCTGCGCGCCCGGCTGGAGGACGAAGCACCGGCGGGCGACACGTACGAGCAGTAGGAGGAAGGGCTCAGGCCCCGCCGGGGACCCACTGCACCAGAGCGACGACCAGCCCCGAGGCGAGCAGGAACGCGCCGACCATCCACCAGGCGCTGATCTCATGTCCCTCATCCCGGCGCACCCGGAAGAGCACATCGGCACGGCGCGCCGGATCCATGACCGCGGACGTCTGCACCGGCGTGCCGGCTGCCGCGGCGGGCTGCGTCGCGGGGTCGGCCGCGGTATCGGTCACCCGAAGGATACGACCGGTCTTGGTGGTCACGTGCGTCACCGGAGCGGCCTTCTGATCGCGATCCTTCGGCAATGCCATCCCACGTCCTCCTCGTTGGCGGCCACCTGCGCGGACACAGCGCGACCAGGACCATTGTGCCAGGCCGACGCTGAAAACGCTGTCAGGAGGAGCAGCGGATTCCGCTCACAGCCACTTCGAGACGAGATGCTCCGAGCCGATACGGCGGAGGGTGCCGGATGCGCTGCGCAGCACCACGCTCTCGGTGTACAGGTAGTCGCCGTCGCGGCGGACGCCGGAGACGAGCTGCCCGTCGGTGACGCCGGTGGCGACGAACAGCGTGTTGTTGCCCCTCACCAGATCGTCCGCCTCGTACACCTTGTCCATGTCGAGCCCCGCGTCGATGCCGCGCTGGCGCTCATCGTCGTCACGAGGCCACAGACGCCCCTGGATGTGGCCGCCGAGCGCCTTGATCGCGCAGGCCGTCACGATGCCTTCGGGACTGCCGCCGACGCCCACGCACATGTCGGTGCGAGCCCCGTGCCGTGCCGCGTTGATCCCGCCGGCGACGTCGCCGTCGCTCATCAGGCGCGTGCCGGCGCCTGCCTCGCGGATCTCCGCGATGAGCTTCTCGTGCCGCGGCCGGTTCAGCACCGACACCACGAGCTCGTCCACCGGTTTGCCGAGCGAGGCGGACAGCCGGCGGATGTTCTCGCCGATCGGGAGCCGGATGTCGACGACACCGACACCGGCGGGGCCCGTGACCAGCTTGTCCATGTAGAAGACGCTCGACGCATCGAGCATCGTGCCGTGGTCGGAGACCGCGATCACCGACAGCGCGTTCTGCCGGCCGGCGGCCGTGAGCGACGTGCCGTCGATCGGGTCGACGGCGATGTCGCACTCCGGCCCCACGCCCGTGCCGACCGTCTCGCCGTTGAACAGCATCGGCGCGTTGTCCTTCTCCCCCTCGCCGATCACGACCCGTCCCTGGAACTGCACGGTTCCCAGGAATGCGCGCATCGCGTCGACGGCGGCCCCGTCGGCAGCCTCCTTGTCGCCCCGTCCGATGAAGGGAACGGCCCGGATCGCGGCGGCCTCGGTGGCGCGCACCAGCTCCAGAGCGAGGTTCCGGTCGGGGCGGAGGGGACTGAGGTCGGCTGTGAGACTCACCATGCGGTCAGCCTAGCCAGAACCATCGCCAGAAGAGCAGAGTTTCCGGCATCCGTCGACGAAGGAAACCGCCTTCTTAACGGAACAGAAACGGATGCCCGTTTCCCGGCCCCGGAGGAGGAAAGCATTCCCCGTCCTGCTTCGCTAAAGTGAGGCTGAACCCGCTCATCGATCGCAGGAGTATGCCATGCCCGTTGCCACCCCGGATCAGTACGCCGAGATGCTCGACCGCGCGAAGGCCGGCGGCTTCGCCTACCCCGCGTTCAACGTCTCCAGCTCGCAGACGATCCACGCCGTCCTCCAGGGTCTGACCGAGGCCGGTTCGGACGGGATCATCCAGGTGACCACCGGCGGCGCCGACTACTTCGCGGGGCACACCGTCAAGGCCCGCGCCACCGGAGCGCTCGCCTTCGCGAAGTACGCCACCGAGGTCGCCAAGTCGTACCCGGTCACGGTCGCGCTGCACACCGACCACTGCCCCAAGGACGCCCTCGACGGTTTCGTGATGCCGCTCATCGCCGCCTCGGAGGAGGAGGTCAGGGCCGGCCGCAACCCGATCTTCCAGTCGCACATGTGGGACGGCTCGGCCGTGCCGCTCGCCGAGAACATCGAGATCGCCAAGGAGCTGCTGCCCCGGATGAAGGCGATCAACGCCATCCTCGAGGTCGAGATCGGCGTCGTCGGCGGTGAAGAGGACGGCGTCCGCCACGAGGGCTCCAACGACGCGCTGTACACCACCTTCGCCGACGTCGACCAGGCCGTCCAGGCGCTGGGCCTCGGGGAGCAGGGCCGGTACATCGCGGCCCTGACCTTCGGCAACGTGCACGGCGTCTACAAGCCGGGGGGCGTCAAGCTGCGCCCCGAGCTGCTCGGAGACATCCAGCAGCAGGTCGCGGCGAAGTACGGCACCGGCGCCAAGCCTCTCGACCTCGTCTTCCACGGCGGATCCGGTTCCTCGGACGAGGAGATCGCCACGGCGGTCGCCAACGGCGTGGTGAAGATGAACATCGACACCGACACCCAGTACGCCTTCACCCGCTCCATCGCCGACTACATGCTGAAGAACTACGACGGCGTGATCAAGGTCGACGGCGAGGTGGGCAACAAGAAGCAGTACGACCCGCGCGCCTGGGGCAAGATCGCCGAGTCGGCGATGGCGGCACGCGTCGTCGAGTCGACCCGCCAGCTCGGCTCCCACGGCCAGTCGCAGAGCTGACTCCGCCAGGACGACGGATGGATGCCCCGGACCGCCGCGGTCCGGGGCATTCTCGTGTCAGCCCGTGATCTTCATGCCCGTGGGATCGACCACCCACCAGGTGCCTTCCACTCCCTGGCCCTTGACGTCTCCGGCGGCGGCGTCTCCGTTGTAGGTGTAGAGCGGCCAGCCGTCCAGCGTGATCTGCTGCTTCCCGCCCGCAGCCGCGATGGTGACGACCTTCCCGGTCACCCCCTCGACCGAAGGCGATCCGCCGCCGACCGTGATCGGCGTCCAGTTCGACCGACACACGGTCGAGGTGCAGGCGTTCTTCGTGGCGCCCTGGGTGTCGTCGTCGAACCGGTAGGCGGTCATCCCGCTGTCCGTGACGACGATCTTCCCCAGCGGGCTGTCCGAGACCTTGAGCCCGGTCACGGCGGACACCGTGGACCCTCCGCCTCCATAACCGCCTCCGCCGTATCCGTCCGAACCGCCGCCCGGCGACCCCGTCGAGCCGCCGGCGCATCCGGTCGCGAAGAGCAGGAGAGCAAGCCCCCCGACCGCGAGCAAGCGTCGCATGATGACTCCTTCCGTCGACCTCCTCCCTGTGAAACGGACTCCGACCGGGGAGGGTTCATCGTTCAGCGGAAGTCGTGCTGCAGCACCACCCGGTCGTCGGCGTCACGCACCTCGATCGCCCGGATGCCGGTGAGCGGCAGCGCGGTGACGGCCGACACCCGCGCCGTGACACCCGGCTCGGCGAGCCACGTCGACAGCGTCGTCGTCGATCCGTCCGCGGCGACGACGGCCAGCGCGTAGTCCTCGCCGGGACGCGCGCCCGGTGCGTAAGAGCCCGCGGAGCCGTACGTGC
>JBASAE010000401.1:0-1864 GCA_049654285.1 Microbacterium sp. | reverse complement strand
GCCGTGGCCGGCATCGGCGACGAGCTGCGCGCCGCCGCGCCCGAGGGCGTCGCGGTGCACGTCACGGGTCCGGCCGGGTTCACCGCCGATCTCGTGAACGGCTTCGCCGGGATCGACGGCCTGCTGCTGGGAGCCGCGCTGCTCGCCGTGCTTGTGATCCTCATCGTCGTCTACCGATCGCTGCTGCTGCCGTTCGCGGTGCTGCTGACGAGCGTCTTCGCCCTCACGGCGGCGTTGTTGACGGTCTGGTGGCTGGCCAAGGCCGGCATCCTGCTGCTGAGCGGCCAGACCCAGGGCATCCTGTTCATCCTGGTGATCGGTGCCGCGACCGACTACTCGCTGCTGTACGTGTCGAGATTCCGCGAGCAGCTGCGGGTGAGCACCGACACCTGGGTGGCGGCATTGCGCGCCCTGCGAGGATCCGTCGAACCGATCGTCGCTTCCGGCAGCACGGTGATCGCGGGCCTCCTCTGCCTGCTGCTCAGCGACCTCAAGTCGAACAGCGCACTGGGGCCGGTCGCATCGATCGGCATCGTGTTCGCGATGCTCGCCTCGCTGACACTGCTGCCTGCGATGCTGTTCCTGTTCGGGCGCGCGGCGTTCTGGCCCCGCCGGCCGCGGTACGAGCCCGAGGTGGTCGCCGCCGAGGACGGGATGCCCTCACGGGGCGTGTGGGCCTGGCTGGCCGGCTGGATCCGCCGGCGTCATCGGGCGACCTGGGTCGTGACCGCGCTCGTCCTCGCCGCCGGAGTGCTGGGCGCGACCGCGCTGCAGGCGAACGGCGTGCCGCAGTCGGACCTCGTGCTGGGACACTCCGAGGCCCGCGACGGGCAGCAGATCCTCGGCGAGCACTTCCCCGCGGGCTCCGGCAGCCCGATGTACGTCATCATCCCGGAGGACCGGCTGACGGATGCCGCGGACGTGCTGCTCGCCGGCGACGGCGTCGACGGGGTGAGCGTGGTCTCTGCTGACAGCCCCAGCGGCTCGGCGCAGGTCACGGAGGACGGCATCGTCGCCTACGGCCCGCCCGGGTCGCCGGCTCCCGCGCCGACCGTGTCCCAGGGCGAGGTGCTGCTGCAGGCGACGCTCACGCACGCCGCGGACTCGGATGCCGCGGAGCAGACCGTCCGGGGCCTCCGCACCGCCCTGCACGAGAAGGTGCCCGGGGCCCTGGTCGGCGGCGTGACCGCGACGGCCGTCGACACGAACGACGCCTCGATCCACGACCGCACCCTGATCATCCCGATCGTGCTCGTCGTGATCCTGGTGATCCTCATGCTGCTGCTGCGCGCGATCCTCGCCCCGATCCTGCTGGTGCTGACGACGGTGCTGTCCTTCGGAACCGCGCTGGGCGTGGCCGGGCTGTTCTTCACTCACGTGTTCCGCTTCCCCGGCGCGGATCCGGCGGTGCCGCTGTACGGCTTCGTGTTCCTCGTCGCCCTGGGCATCGATTACAACATCTTCCTCATGACGCGGGTGCGCGAGGAATCGCTCCTGCACGGCACCCGGCCCGGCGTGCTGCGCGGCCTCGCGATCACCGGCGGGGTGATCACCTCCGCAGGACTCGTGCTGGCCGCCACCTTCACGGCGCTGAGCGTCATCCCGATCCTGTTCCTGGTGCAGATCGCGTTCATCGTCGCGTTCGGGGTGCTGCTGGACACGTTCGTGGTGCGCTCGCTGCTGGTCCCCGCGCTGTCCTATGACATCGGTCGTGCGATCTGGTGGCCGTCGAAGCTGTCCCGGCGGAGGGATGGGGACGAGCCGTCCTGACGTGCCGTCGAGATGCGCGGCGACGTGACGCCCGGTGAGCGAGCCCGGGTCGCCGGCGCCCCGGTCGACGGTTCTCCAAGGAGTTGAGCAGGGT
>JBASAE010000400.1:0-4142 GCA_049654285.1 Microbacterium sp. | reverse complement strand
TCGCACAGCTCGCCCCGCCGGCCGCGCCGGTGGGCGGACGGATGCCGGACGGCGAGCCGGATGCGGTGATCGTCGCCGGCCCCGGCATCCGCCGGCTGATCGCCGGGGCGGTCACCGCGGCCGAGGCGATCGCACACGACATCGTCGCCGTGGTGCGCGGCGACGTGCGGGCGCTGGAGGTCTTCGCCCGCACCTTCCACATCGCACCGTTCTCGTCCGAGCAGCAAGGGAGCACACCATGACCGGACGCATCGTCATCGACCTGTTCACCACCCTCGACGGCGTCGCGCAGGCGCCGGGCGGACCCGAGGAGGACACCTCCGACGGCTTCCGCTACGGAGGCTGGCAGGCACCGCTGCCCAGCGAGGCGGTCGGCGAGGCCGTCGCCGCGGGCATGCAGACCCTCGACGCGCTGCTGCTGGGCCGGCGCACCTACGACATCTTCGCCGGATACTGGCCGCAGCACACCACCGGTCCGGAGGGGTTCATCGGCCGGCTGTTCGACGAGGTGCCGAAGTACGTCGCCTCACGGGACGCCGGCATCGACCTGGCCTGGCAGAGGAGCGTGCGCGTCGGCGACGACCTGGCATCCGAGGTCGCCGCGCTGCGCGAGAAGCATCACGACGTGCACGTGATCGGCAGCGTCGACCTGGTGCAGACCCTCCTCGCCGAGCGGCTGTACGACGAGCTGAGGCTGTGGGTGTACCCGGTGGTGCTCGGCCAGGGTAAGAAGGTGTTCCCCGAGGGTGCCGCACCCGCGAACCTGCGACTGCTGAGTGCCGAGTCCGGGGACGGCGGCACGCTGCTGCTGCGCTACGCCCCTGCCCCCGGAGAGGTGCGGACCGGCACGATGGGGGACTGACAGGCGCGACCCGTTCAGGTCGCAGTTCATCGCGGTATCCGCCTCGCGGAACTGCTCAGGTCGCAGATCGTCCCGGAAGACCTACGTCTTAGCGGGACGAACTGCGACCTGAAGGTGTGGATGAGCCTCTAGGTCAGTCCTTGAAGGCGTCCTTGACGTCCTCGACGCCGTTCTTCACGTCGGCGGCCGCCTGGTTGGCCTCGCCCTTCAGGCGGGTCTCGTCATCGCCGGTGACCTTGCCCCAGGCCTCCTGGGCCTTGCCCTTGAGATCCTGTGCGGCGTTCTCGGCGCGATCCTTCATGCTCATGATCTGCTCTCTTCCTGGGCGGTGGCCCGTCCTCCGGTCATCGGCCGTGGTCGGCCGACATCACCAGTCTGAGCCCGGGGGAACGCGGTGCAGAGGGGGTTGCGCAGATCGGTGCGGCGCGCTTACGATGCGCCGGCCCCGAGCATCCGCTCTATGGTCAGGGCCACGCCGTCGTCGGCGTTCGAGGCGGTGACCTCGTCCGCAGCGTCCTTCACGACGCCGTCCGCGTTCGCCATAGCGACGCCGTGTCCCGCCCAGCGCAGCAGCTCGACGTCGTTCAGGGCATCGCCGAACGCGAGCACGTCTGCGCGGTCGATGCCCAAGCGGGCGCACAGCTGCGCGACGCCGGTCGCCTTGGTGACGCCCTCGGCCATCACCTCGACGAACGGCGCGCCGGACAGCGTCGCCTCGAATCCGCTGAGGCCGAGACCCTGCAGGGTGGCGAAGATGTCGGGGATCGGCACGGTGGGATGCCGGATCACGAGCTTCAGGCTCGGCGCGCCCAGAACCTCGGCGAGCGACACCCCGCCCATGGTCGCGGGGTCCCGCTTGTGGTCGGACGCGCTCGCGACGGAGGCGTAGCCGTGCTGGGCGACGAAGCCCTCGCCGGCATCCCGTACGCTCGCGAACAGCAGATCGGGGATCGCGGCGCCGAGCGCCGCTGCGAGGCCCTGCTGCACGGGCACCGGGATCTCCTGGGCGAAGAGGTGCTCCCCCGTGGTCAGGTGCACGCCGTAGGCGCCGTTGCCGCACAGTGCCCAGCCCTCGAATCCGGCCCCGGCGGCGATGGCGCGCAGGCCGATCGGCTGTCGCGCGGTCACCGGGGCGACCTCGACGCCCGCTGCGCGGGCTGCGTCCAGAGCGTGTCGCGTACGCGCCGAGACGGCCCCGGCGTCGTCGAGCAGTGTGCCGTCGAGGTCGGTCGCGATCAGGCGGACGGCCATCAGGAGAAGATCATCGGCAGATCGTCGTCCTCATCGGCCCCGCCGCCGAGGTCGAGGTCGACGACCACCGGCACGTGGTCGCTGGGCTGCTCGCCCTTGCGCTCGTCGCGGTGGATGGATGCGGCGGTCACGGCGTCGGCGAACGGCTGCGAACCGAGGATGAAGTCGATGCGGACGCCCTCGTTGCGGGGGAACTTCAAGCGCTGGTAGTCCCAGTAGGTGAAGCCCTCGGGGATCAGTGGGCGCACCACGTCGTGCACGCCGGCGGACTCCAGGGCGAAGAACGCGGCGCGCTCCTCGGGGGAGACGTGCGTGGACCGGCCCACGACGATGTCGGGATCGCCGTTGTCCACGTCGAACGGGATGATGTTGAAGTCGCCGACCAACGCGAGCGGGAGGCCGGGCCGAGCCGCGGTCTCGGCGGCGGTCGCCTCGCGCAGGGCGTCCAGCCAGTGGAGCTTGTACGCCAGGTGCGGATCGTCGAGCGAGCGGCCGTTCGGCACGTACAGGCTCCACACCCGCACCCCGCCGACGGTGGCCCCCAGGGCGCGGGCCTCGAGCGGGGCGTCCGGGCCCTCGTGCCCCTTCGCGAACCCGGGCATGCCGGCGAACGCGGTCGACACCTCGGTGATCGGCTCGCGGCTGACGATCGCGACGCCGTTCCACTGGTTCAGCCCGTGCGCCTCGACGTGGAAGCCGGCCTCCTCGAACGGTGCGTACGGGAACTGCTCCGGCTTGCACTTGATCTCCTGCAGCGCGAGCACGTCGATGTCCTCGCGCACCGCGAAATCGACGGCGCGGTCGACGCGGGCGCGGATCGAGTTGATGTTCCAGGTGGCCAGACGCATGGTTCCAGCCTATGGCTGAGCGCCGACATCGCTCGCCGCTCCGCGAGTCAGTACCCGGGCCTTGGCACCTGTGCCATCAGGATCGTGTTCAGCCCGCCGTCGACGAGGACGTCGGCGCCGTTGACGAAGCCGGCGCGGTCGGACCCGAGGAACACGATCACCTGCGCGAGGTCGTCGGGCTGGGCGACGCGGCCGAGCGGGATGATCTTCGAGCGCGCCTCCAGCACTCCCGGCACCTGGTAGAAGCTCTCGGTCAGCGGGGTGCGCACGAAGCCGGGGCTCACCGCGTTGGAGCGCACGCCGTCGGGGCCCCACTCGTAGGCCAGCTGCCGGGCGAGCATGGGGACCGCCGCCTTGGCCGGGCTGTAGGCGCCCGACCACGGCTGCGGCTCGCTCGCGGCGATGGACGCCACGTGCACGATCGATCCGCGACCGCGGTCCCTCATCCTGGCGCCGAAGGCCTGCGCGGTGAGCAGATAGCCGGTGACGTTCACGGCGAAGGTGCGGTTCCAATCGTCGAGGGACACGGCGTCCAGGCCGGATGCCTTCATGACGCCGGCGTTGTTGACGAGGACGTCCACCGGGGCGAGCTCCCGTTCGATCCGCTCCCGTGCGGCCGCGACGCTGGCCGGGTCGGTCGTGTCGCAGTGCACCGGGATCGCCGTCCCGCCGCCGGCGGCGATCGCCTCGGCCGCCTCCTGGGCGCGATCGTCCGCGATGTCGAGCAGCGCCACCGCCGCTCCGGCATCGGCGAACTGGCGCGCAGTGGCCCGTCCGATCCCGCCGCCTCCGCCGGTGACCGCGGCCACCCTGCCGCTCAGTCCCAGCCAGTGCCCGGTCGCTGTCGCCATCGTCTTTCCCGTCTCTCGTCGATCGTGGATCTTCGTCCAAATATGGAATGCCCATCCGTTATCCGGAAAGTGTGGGAGCGGATCTGATGTTTGTCAAGCGGATGAACGGCCGTGCATGATCCGGAGCAAGACGAGAGCGGCGGGCTGCACATTTGTGCAGGGGGTCTTGCATCGATGTCGAGATGCGTCCATCATGTTCACTGTCCGTAGTACGGAAAGTCTTTCCATATCTGATCGACAAAGGAGTTGAGGAATGAAGAAGACGCGGAAACTGCTGGCGATCACTGCGGTGGTCGCCCTGGGCGTCGGGATGATCGCGGGGTGCAGCAG
>JBASAE010000399.1:0-2572 GCA_049654285.1 Microbacterium sp. | reverse complement strand
ACCTTGACCCCGGGGTACTTCGCCTCGTACTGCGCGATCATGTCTTTGAAGACCGCGACCTCCTGCGGAGACCCCCAGCCCATGAACGTGACGGTGCGATCTCCGCCCGCCTGCCCTTCGTCGGTTCCGCCGGAGCATCCGGCCAGAACCAGGGCGGCGGCCGCGACCAGAGCGACTGCTGCTGCGGTGCGTGTTCTCATCTGCCTCTCCTGATGTGTGATGAGCCGACGACCTCCGATGGCCGCGGCGCTGCGGGATCCGGTCGACGCCGACCGGCGGGAACTGCTCCGTTGATGGGACGCTAATGTATAGCGCTGTAAAAGTCAATGGATCCGTACCGCGACGGGCCCTATGATGGCGTCATGGCGGCAGGACGATCCGGCGGACGGGTGCGATTGCAGGACGTGGCGACGCTCGCCGGCGTCTCGATGAAGACCGTGTCGAACGTCGTACACGACTACGAGCACGTCTCGGACCGGATGCGCACCCGCGTGCAGGCGGCGATCGACGAGCTCGGCTACCGCCCCAACCTCACCGCCCGCCGACTCGCCACCGGGCGGACGGGCATGCTCGCGCTCGCGCTCCCCGAGCTGGACCAGCCCTACTTCGCCGAGATCGCGCGGCATATCGGCGAGGAGGCCGGGCGGCGGGGATACCGGATCATCGTCGAGCAGACCCTGAACGACGTCGAGGCCGAGCGCGCCGTCATCCGCGACCGCGAGGAGGGACTGGTCGACGGCGTCATCTTCCACCCCGCCCGGATCGACACCCTGGAGATCGCGCGGCTGCGCCCCGACACCCCGCTCGTCCTGCTCGGGGAGGCCGCGCGACCGGTCACCACCGATCACGTGATGATCGACAACGTGAAGGCGGCGCGCGAAGGCACCGGGCTGCTGCTGGCCTCCGGACGCCGGCGGATCGCGTTCCTCGCCTCCGTGCGCACCGAGATCGCCGAGTCGACGCACCTGCGCCTGCTCGGCTATCAGGAGGCGCTCATCGACGCGGGCATCCCGCTCGACCCCGCCCTCGTGATCGAGAGCGACGGCTTCGGGATCGAGGACGGCGTCCGCGCGCTGTCGTCCGCGCTCGCCGGCGGGCTGAGCCCCGAGGCCATCCTGTGCCGGGACGACCTGTTCGGCCTCGCGGCGATGCGCGCCCTGCACGACGCCGGGCTGCGCGTGCCCGACGACGTCTCGGTGCTCGGCTGGGACGACACCACGCTGGCCCGCTACGGCACCCCCGCCCTGTCGTCGGTGTCGCCGGACAAGAGGGCGATCGCGACGTCGGCGCTCGATCTGCTGGAGGACAGGATGAACGGCTTCGACGGCATCGGCCGGCATCTCGTCGCCCCGCACGCGATCGCCGACCGCGGCACCATTTCCCCGAGATCTTTATAGCGCTACAAGTTTTGGGTATGCTTCCTGCCATGCCCCAGGAAAGCCTCACATCGGCCAGCAGCCAGGACGGACGATACCCCCGCCCTCAGCTCGTCCGCGCGTCATGGGCCGATCTCTCCGGCCCCTGGCGGTTCGCGTTCGACCCGGACGATCGCGGCGTCCGCGACGAGTGGGCGAAGGACCCCTCCGCCATCGCCGGGGAGATCATCGTTCCGTTCCCGCCCGAGTCGCCCGCATCGGGCATCGGCGACACCGCGTACCACCGCGTGCTCTGGTACCGGCGCACGGTCACCACGACCGAGGTCGCCGAGGCCGGGCACACGGACGGCCGCACGCTGCTGCTGCACTTCGGCGCCGTGGACTTCCGGGCCGACGTCTTCATCGACGGCGAGCGCGTCGGCAGCCACGAGGGCGGGCACACGCCCTTCACCGTCGTCGTGCCGGAGCGGGGCGCATCCGGCTTCGACCTCGTCGTGCGTGCGGAGGACGACCCGCACGACCTCGCCCAGCCACGCGGGAAGCAGGACTGGGCGGAGCGTCGTCATGTCGTCTGGTACGACCGCACCAGCGGCATCTGGCAGCCCGTGTGGCTCGAGTCGGTGCCGCGGCGCCACGTCGCATCCCTCGTCTGGCATGCGGATCCCGACGCGGCGACCGTCCGGCTCGCCGTCGAGCTCGACGGACCGCCGACTCCGGGCAGCCGACTCTCCGTGCGTCTCGCCCGGGCGGGCGAGACCGTCGCGACGCAGTCCGCCGAGATCTCCGGGGATCGCGCGACCATGACCCTGGCCCTCCCGGGGCTGCGGAACGGCCAGGCGCGCGACGAGTGGCTGTGGAGCCCCGACCGGCCGAACCTCGTGGACGCCCAGATCGAGCTGACCGTGCCCGACGGTGAGACCGACCGGCTGGGCTCCTACCTCGGCATCCGCTCGGTCGGCGCCGACGCCGGCGCGTTCCTCGTCAACGATCGGCCCACTCCGATCAGGGCCGTGCTCTCCCAGGGCTACTGGCCGCAGTCCCACCTCGCCGCCCCCGACGCGGACGCGCTGCGCTCCGAGGCCCAGCTCGTCAAGGACCTCGGGTTCACCTCGGTGCGCGTGCACCAGAAGATCGAGGACCCCCGGTTCCTGTTCTGGGCAGATCGGCTCGGCCTGCTGGTCTGGGCGGAGATGCCC
>JBASAE010000398.1:0-1515 GCA_049654285.1 Microbacterium sp. | reverse complement strand
CTCCAGGGCGTCCAGCGCCCGCGCCGCCGCACCCCGCAGCTCGACCGGAGGACGGCCGGGCAGCCGGATGGCGGCGATGAGCGTCGCCAGCACCTCGTCGTGCACCATACGGGTGAGCGCACTGAGCCGAGCGGCCTCGACAGCGGCACGCTCCTGATCCCGCCGCCGCCGGCGGGCATCCCGCTCGGCCCGGCGGGCGCGGGCGAACCTGTCGCGCAGGGCGAGGAAGAACGGCACATAGGCGAGCACACCGAGGTGCACGGCCACGTACGGGCCCACCGCTCCGGGCACGTGCCCGAGGACCGCGAGGCCGGAGAGCATCGGGGCGAAGGCGCTGAGCACCGCGTATCCGACGCCGATCGCCGGTCGCGCCACGAGCAGCAGCAACAGCAGTCCGATCCACTCGAGCCGCCACGACCACGGCAGCAGCCCTTCGGGGTCGTCGCCGACATACCCCGCGAAGGAGGTCAGCTGCAGAAGCAGCAGCGTCGCAGGCAGCAGGCCCCAGGCAGCCCGCAGCACGGCGGACGGAAGCCGGCCGCCGAGCACGGCGAGCACGATGAGCGTCGCCACACAGGCCAACGCGATCGTCCCCCACCACGCGGTGAAGGCCTGTGTGCCGACGCGCTGCGCCTCGATCACGACGACCACGACGGCGGCGATCGCGATCAGGCGGCCCAGCGATCGGTCGACGGGGCTCGGAGTGGCCAGCAGCCGGCTGGACGGAGGCCGAGCGCTCATGTGCCGGGCAGGTAGCCGTCCTCCTGCGCCCGGCGGAACAGGTCGATCTTGGTCGATGCGGGCCGGCCGACGGCCGCGTACTTCCCCCGGATGCGCCGGACGTGGTCGGTGACCGTCTCGACCGAGATGCCCAGCGATTCGGCGACGCGGTCGGCGGTCTCCCCTGAGGCGTACAGCATCAGCACCTGACCCTCGCGGTCGGTGAGGCCCGCGCGGGTCAGATCGGGGTCGGAGTCGAGCGCCGCCGCCCACTCGGTCTGCGCGACGACGATGCCCCTCGCGGCACGACGCACGGCCTGCACGATCGCGTCGCCGCGTTCCGACTTGCGGATCATCCCGATCACTCCGGCGCGGGCGGCCTCGCGGATGAGCGGCGGCCGGTCGCCGGCGGTGTAGGCCAGGATCTGCGCCCGCGTCGCCGCCAGGGTGCGGATGTTGCCGGTGGGCGAGGTTCCGTCACCGAGAGACAGGTCGAGCAGCACGACGTCGAGCGACTGGCGCCGCTCCACGAGCTCGCGGGCGGTCGCCGCCGACGCGACGGTACGGATGTCGGGCTGCGCGTTCAGGATCGCCGCCGTGCCCAGCGCGGTCGCCGGGTGGTCGTCGACGATGCCGACCCTGATCGCCATCCGCTCCCCTTCCCGCGCGGGTTCCGCCCTGCGCCCATGCTAGGGCCGCGCGTGCGTCGGCACGCCGGAGATGACCGTGCATTTCACGGTCATCCCGCCCCCTCAGCACCTTCCCCGGCCGCCCGATCGCACCCGGGCGACGCCC
>JBASAE010000397.1:0-1591 GCA_049654285.1 Microbacterium sp. | reverse complement strand
CCGCCGAGGACGCGCTGCAGACGGCGTTCGAGCAGGCGCTGCGATCGTGGCCGGACGCCGGCGTGCCGGATCATCCGGAGGCCTGGCTGCTGACGGTGGCGCGGAACCGTCAGCGCGACTCCTGGCGGGCCTCGTCATCCCGCGACGTGGAGCTCTCGGACGCGATCGCGGCTCGTTCACCCCATGCGTGGGTGGATCCGCTGGACAGCATCGACCCGGACGCCATCGGCGACAAACGCCTCGAACTGCTCTTCGCGTGCGCGCATCCCGCGATAGACGCGAAGGTCCGTGCACCGCTCATGCTACAGACGGTGTTCGGCTTCGAGGCGGGGCAGGTGGCGCGCGCCTTCGCGACGTCGCCGTCGGCCATGGCGCAGCGGCTCGTGCGTGCGAAGCGCCGGATCGCGCGGGCACGGATCCCGTTCGCGGTCCCGGGCCGCGCGGAGATGGCCGTGAGGGCGGGTGCAGTGCTTGAGGCGGTCTACGGTTGCGCGGCGATCACCTGGCGCGAGACCGCGGCGGACTCTCTGGCCGGAGAGGCACGGTATCTGGCGCGGACGCTCGCCGCCGCGTTGGAGCAGGTGCGTGCCCCGACGGAGGCGGTGCGTGAGGCCTGGGCGCTGGCGGCACTCGTCGCGTTCTCGCTGGCGCGGCGGGCCGACGAGTTCGTGCCGGTGGGGGAGCAGGACCCGTCGACCTGGGACGGCGGGCTGATCTCCGAGGCCGAGGACGCGCTGCGGCACGCCCAGGGCATCGACGGCCCGACCGGGCCGGGGCGGTTCGAACTGGAGGCGGCGATCCACGCCGTGCATGCCGCGCGCCGGACGGGCGCCGACCTCGACGACGATGCGTTGCGCACGCTGTACCTGGCGCTGCTGCGGATCGCACCGACGACCGGCGCCCGGGTCGCCTACGCGGCCGTGATGGGGCGGATCGCCTCACCGGAGGCCGGTCTCGCCCTGCTCGAAGGAGAGGACGAGGCGTTCCAGCCGCTGTGGGCGGTGCGTGCCGAGCTGCTCGCGCGAACGGGCCGGAGCGTCGAGGCGGCGTCGGCCTGCGACCGCGCCGCGGCTCTCGCCGACCATCCCTCCGTGCGCGCGCACCTGCTCCGCCGGGCCGCGGAACTCCGCGCGGCCCGATGACGGGCGTCGCGGCTCAGGAACGGCCTGCCCCGCCGAGGACGGGAGGTCCGCCGAGGACGGGGCGGGTCAGCCGAGGACGCCCCCTTCCCGGCCGGATGCCCCGGTCGCGTGTGATCGATCAGCGCGTCGCCTGCAGGGTCGCCCACAGCTCTGCGCGGCCCGGGAACGTCGCGAGGTCGGTCTGCAGGATGCCGGATGCCTGCGCGATGCGCGCGCGCAGGGTGTGCCGATGGATGCCGAGGACCGCCGCCGCCTGCTCGATCCGCGCATCGTGCTCGAGCCATACCCGCAGCTGCTGCTCGAGGGCAGGATCGGCGTCGCGGAGGCGGGCGAGCCGGCTCTGCGCGGCGAGGCGGGCGTCCGAGCCGAGCGAGTCGAGGACCCCGGGCGCTGTGGCGTACCGGATCACACCCTCGCCCGCCCGGCGCAGCGCGGCCGCGGCCTGTGCC
>JBASAE010000396.1:0-7239 GCA_049654285.1 Microbacterium sp. | reverse complement strand
GCCCTGCTGCGCTCGGGAGTGGACTTCGACGCCGTGATCTGCCACACCGACGTCATCGCCTACGGTGTGCTGCGCGCGCTGCACGACGCCGGGCTGGGCCAGAGCGGCATCGGCGTCGTCGGCTTCGACAGCCTGGCCGCCTCGGCCATGTTCATCCCGAGCATCAGCTCGGTCTCGGTGGGGACGGCGGATCTCGGGCGCATGGCCGCCGAGTGGCTGATCCGGGCCATCGACGATGACGCGACCCCCGGGCCGGAGCTCCTCACGCCCTATCTGGAGATCCGCGAGTCATGCGGATGCGCCGGGGGGCCGGCCGTCGCCGTCGGCTAGCTGTCTCGACGCGTTTCGCGGGGCCGGCACCCGTCGTTCCGTCGTGGTCCGGCGCGCCCGGACGGCGTCGCTCCGGACCGGTCGCGACCAGGGAAATCCTTTCGCGGCTTGCATCCGGGATACCCATGACCGATACTGATGACCGGTGCTATATCGATCTACCCTCGGATATCACCTGTCCCCGCCACTCGTGGTTGTCGAAGACGTGACTCACGGAGGAACAATGACGTCCAGCCCACAGCCGATACGCGCAGACGCGGTCAGACCGCGTCGCCGGCGTGGCCGCCGCACGCTGATCCCTGCCCTCGCCCTGGCGCCGTTCGTGCTGTTCTGCCTCGCGATGGCCGCCTATCCGTTCGCCCACGTCGTGCGCATGGCGTTCTCGAAGGTCACCCTGACGGCGGCGGGCTTCCAGTTCGAGTGGACCGGGTTCCAGAACCTCGCCGCCGTCTTCGCCGACCCGTTGGCGGCGCGGGCCGTCACCAACACCGTCGTCTTCACGCTCTTCGCCGTCGTCGGCAGTCTCGTCTGCGGCATCATCGTGGCCGTCCTCGTCGACCGGGCGGTCGCGATGCTCCCGATCGCGCGCAACGTGATCATCTGGCCGGCGATCGTCACCCCCGTCGTGGTGAGCGTGATCTGGCTGCTCATCCTGAGCCCCACCGCAGGCGGGCTCAACAAGCTCCTGGAGACCTTCGGGCTCCCCGCTCAGACCTGGCTGAGCTCCGGGCCCGCGGCGATGGCGAGCGTCGTGGTCGTCGACGTCTGGCATTGGACCCCCATCGTCTTCCTCTTCGTCTACGCGGCGTTGAAGGCGATCGATACCGAGATCCTCGAGGCCGCACGCGTCGACGGCGCCTCGGAGTCCACGATCGTGTTCCGCATCGTGCTGCCCCTGGTGATGCCCGCCATCGCGGCCGTCGCCCTGATCCGCATGGTGATGAGCATCAAGGTGTTCGACGAGATGTACGTGCTGACCGCAGGAGGGCCGCAGGGGGCCACCACGCTCGTCTCGCAGCGCATCCAGCTCTGGTTCTTCCAAGACCTCAGCTTCGGCGAGGCCGCCGCCTTCGGCCTCCTCATCATCGTGGCCGTCATCCTCGTGTTCATCGTGGCACTCATCCTGCGAGGGGTAAGAAAATGACCGAGCGCATTCGCACCCGGAGGCGGTCGTCGCTCACCGTCGAGATCGCGCTGCTGATCGTCGTGATCATCGTCGTGCTGCCGATCGTGTGGCTCCTGCTGCTGTCGTTCCTGCCGAACCGGGCCATCGTCAGCCGCGACTGGGTCTTCCCGTTCTGGCTGGGCAACTTCCGGTCGATCTTCGAAGACGGGACGTTCGCGATCCAGATGCTCAACAGCGTCGGGATCGTGCTGGGCACCGTGCTGGTCTGCATCGTCATCGGCAGCATCAGCGGATACTCGCTCGCTCGCCTCTCACCGCCGAAGTGGGTCACCATCCCCACGCTGGCCCTGGCGGCGATCATCCCGCTCGTCCCGCCGGCGACCCTCGTCCCCGGCCTGTACGAACTCCTCAACGACGTGGGGCTGCTGGGATCGGTGACCGGCCTGATCCTCGTGAACAGCCTGTTCAACCTCCCGTTCGCGACCCTGCTGATGGCGTCCTACTTCTCGGGCATCCCGATGCAGCTGCGCGAGGCCGCACTGGTCGACGGCGCCGGCGAGGCGGGCGTGTTCCTGCGGATCATGCTGCCGCTGGTGAGGCCGGGACTCGCGGCGACCAGCATCTTCGTCGGCATCATGGCCTGGAACGAGTTCCTGATGGGACTGACCCTCACCTCGGGCGGGCCCACGGCCCCCATCACGGTCGGCATCGCCGGCTTCGTGCAGGAGTTCGCCGTGACCTGGGGGCAGCTGGCCGCGGCCGGGACCGTGGCGGCCGTTCCGCTGATCGTCCTCGCCGTCTTCGCGAACAAACAGATCATCGCCGGGCTTACCGCCGGCGCCGTCAAAGGGTGAGCGTCCGCTCACTCGATATTCACAAGGAAGAGAATATGACTGGTTCGAATCACCGGTGGATCGCGCGCGGGCTGCGTCCGCTCGCCGCAACCGTGGCCGTGAGCGCCATGGTGCTCGGAATGACCGCCTGCAGCGGCGGCGACAACAAGGGAGGCCTGGGAGGAGGGGCGACAGAGGGCGCGTCCGGCCCCGTGACGCTCGTCGTCCCCACCAGCCAGGCGCCCTGGAACCCCGCCTACGCCAAGCTCGTGCAGGCGTACCAGGAGGAGACCGGCAACAAGGTCGAGCTGCGGCCGTTCCCGAACCCGGACGTCAAGACGCAGCAGATCAACGACATCCAGAGCCAGAAGCACACCTTCGACGTGTTCCAGGTGAACGGCTCGGACCTCGGGCAGTTCAACGAGAGCGGCCTGCTGCAGCCGCTGAACGAGATCGACCCGTCGTACACGATGGACTCCCACATCTACAGCTTCGGGAACCTGGCGAAGTGGGACTCGGCGACCAAGAGCTTCTCCGAGTCCGGTGAGCTGGTCGACCTCCCGTTCTCGGGAAACCTCGACATCTTCGTGTACCGCAAGGACATCTACAAGGAGCTCGGTCTGAAGGTTCCGACCTCCTGGCCCGAGGTGATCGCCAACAGCGAGAAGATCGCCGAGGCGAAGGCGGCGAAGTATCCGATCGTGTTCCGCACCCAGGGGATCCCCGGCGCATCGGCGAACACCTTCGACTTCCAGGCGATCCTCGGCGCGGCCGGCGGCGGATGGTACGCCAGCCCCGGCACCGACTGGAAGCCCACCGCGGACACCGCTGAGGGCATCCAGGCGGCCACCTGGATGAGGGATCTGGCGAAGTTCGGCCCGGAGGCCGTCTCCACCATCGGCCAGGCCCAGGTGATCGCCGAGCTGCAGAACGGCAACGCCGCGCAGAGCTTCCTCGTGGCCGCCGCCGCCTCGCAGCTCGAAGACGAGTCGAACTCCAACGAGGCCGGAAAGTTCGGCTACGCGCCGCTTCCCCTCGCCCCGGACGGACAGGCGGCTCCCGGAACGGGCATCTGGTTCCTCGGGGTGCCCGCCGGTCTTCCCCAGGAGCGGGCGAAGGCCGCGCTCGACTACATCACCTGGATGACGTCGCAGAAGGCGCAGACCCTGTTCGCCCAGAACGGCGGCATCCCGATCCGCGACGACTACTCGACCGACGGGATCTCGGCACCGCAGAAGGAGGCGCTCGCCGCGTACAGCGACACCGCGTCGAAGCTCCCCGGAGCGTCTACCTCGATCTGGTACCCGTTCGCGACGGAGATGCTCAACATCACCGAGCCGGGCCTGGAGAGCATCGCCGCGGGCACCGTGACGCCGGAAGAGGGGATGAAGAAGATGCAGGCCGCCCTGGAGGCCATGGTCACCAAGCTGGACCTTCCCCAGAAGTGATCGAGATGTGGGTGCCGCGGCGCGCCGCGGCACCCACACGCGATCGTGCCGGGAGTGCTCCGGCGACCCCCTTGACGACGAGAATCGAAGGACCGCGAATGACGCCGGACATCATCCTCTTCCACTGCCATGACCTGGGGCGCTGGCTCCCGACCTACGGGATGCCCGCGGTGCCGGCGCCGCACATCCAGGCGTTCGCCGAGCAGTCCGTGGTCTTCGACGACGCCCACGCGGCGGCACCGCTGTGCTCCCCGTCGCGGGGCGCCCTGTTCACCGGGATGCCGCCGTACCGCAACGGCATCCAGGGACTGGCGCACGACGGCTGGCGCTACCGTGCCGGTGTCTCGACCCTCCCCGAGCGACTCGGACCGCTCGGGTACCACACGGCGCTCATCGGCCTGCAGCACGAGAACGTCGACCCCACCGTGCTCGGCTTCGCGGAGTGCCCCGGACAGGGGTTCCTGCCGCGCACCGAGCAGGTCGTCGACGCCACCTCCGCATGGCTGCGCGGGCTGGCGCCGAGGGAGCAGCGCAAGCCGATCTTCCTCACGGTCGGCGTCTGGGAGGTGCACCGGCCGTGGCCGGCACCCGACTACGCCCCGGCCGACCCGGCCTCGGTGGACGTTCCCGCCTTCCTGCCCGACAACGCGGACACGCGTGCCGACATCGCGGACTTCTACGGGTCGATCGCCCAGCTCGACGCGGGATTCTCGAACCTCCTCGAGACGATCTCCTCGACCATCGGCGATGAGAACACCATGATCGTCTTCACCACCGATCACGGCGCCGCCTTCCCCCGGGCCAAGAGCACGCTGTACGACGCCGGGACGGGGGTCGCGCTCATGGTGCGCCCGCCCGCCGGCTGGGGGATCGAGCCGCATCGGGTGTCCGATCTCGTCATCCACCAGGACCTGGTGCCGACGCTCCTGGAGATCGCCGGGCATGCCGGTCCCCATGACCCAGAGCTGGAGGGACAGAGCATCCTGCCCCTCATCCGGAACGCGCACGCCGAGGAGTCGCAGGAAGAGCGGATGGTCTTCACCAGCAAGACCTACCACGACTCCTACGACCCCAAGCGGGCGGTCCGCACCCAGGACTACGTCTACATCCGCAACTACAGCGAAGGCCCCCGGCTGCAGCTCCCGGCGGATCTCGAGGCCAGCCGTACGCGGCAGGGGCTCGGTGACGACCATCTCGCGCCGAGACCCCCCGAGGAGCTCTACGACCGTCGGCTCGACCCGCACGAGCTCGACGACGTCGCCGGGCAGGAGGCCTATGCCGACGTGCAGGCCCGGTTGGCCGAAGCCCTGCACGAGCGGCTGATCGCCATCGGCGATCCCGTCGAGACGGAGCCGATACCGCGGGCGCCGCGCCGCTCCCGGCACGTCGACGACCTGCCGGGAGTGGACTAGCGCTCGACGAGGATGCCGTCCTCGTCGGCGTAGAGTCGTGCGCCGGGACGGAAGGTCACCTCGCCGAAGGCCACGGTGACGTCGAGCTCGCCCGTGCCGTCCTTCGCGCTCTTGCGCGGGTTGGTGCCGAGCGCCTTCACGCCCAGCGGCATCCGGGCCAGGGCGACGCTGTCGCGCACGCCGCCGTGGATGACGACGCCGGCCCATCCGGCATCCACTGCGCTCTGCGCGATCAGGTCGCCCATCAGGGCGGTCTGCAGCGACCCCGCCCCGTCGACCACCAGCACGGCGCCGTCCCCGGGCGTGCGGAGCGTCCGCTTGACGAGGGCGTTGTCCTGGAAGCACCTGACCGTGCGGATCGGGCCCTCGAACCGCGTGACGCCGCCGAAGGAGCGCAGCTGCAGGGGGAGGGACTGCAGGCTCTCGCCGTGCAGGTCGTAGAGGTCGGCGGTGGACGTCATGGCTCCTCCTCGGGGCGAGGACGGGCTCAGGGTCCGCCGGCGGCGTGTCCTGAGCCCGTCGGGACGGATCAGCTGAACTGGTTCATCGTGTTGTGCTGACCGCCGGCCTTGAGGGCGGCCTCGCCGGCGAAGTACTCCTTGTGGTTGTCGCCGAGGTCGCTGCCGGCCATGTTCTGGTGCTTGACCGTGGCGATGCCCTGGCGGATCTCCTGGCGCTGCACGTCGCGGACGTAGGTCAGCATGCCCTCGTCGCCGAAGTAGCCCTTGGCGAGGTTGTCGGTCGACAACGCGGCCGTGTGGTAGGTCGGCAGGGTGATCAGATGGTGGAAGATGCCGGCGCGCGCCGAGCCGTCGCGCTGGAAGGTGCGGATCTTCTCGTCGGCGATCCGGCCGAGCTCGGTGTCGTCGTACTCGACGCCCATCAGCCGGTCGCGGTCGTAGACCGAGACGTCCTGGCCGGCGGCGCTCAGCTGGTCGTACGCCTGCTGGCGGAAGTTCAGCGTCCAGTTGAACGACGGGCTGTTGTTGTAGACCAGCTTCGCGTTCGGGACGACCTCGCGGATGCGGTCCACCATGCCGGCGATCTGTTCGACGTGCGGCTTCTCGGTCTCGATCCAGAGCAGGTCGGCGCCGTTCCGCAACGACGTGATGCAGTCGAGCACGACCCGGTCCTCACCGGTTCCGGGGCGGAACTGGTAGAGGTTGCTGGCCAGGCGCTTCGGGCGCACCAGCCCGCCGTCACGCGTGATCACGACATCGCCGTTCCCGAGCTCGCCCGGTGCGATCTCCTCGGCATCCAGGAACCCGTTGTACTGGTCGCCCAGGTCGCCGGGCTCGCGGGTGACCGCGATCTTCTGCGTGAGGCCTGCGCCCAGCGAGTCGGTGCGGGCGACGATGATGCCGTTGTCGATGCCGAGCTCCAGGAAGGCGTAGCGGACCGCGTTGAGCTTCGCGATGAAGTCCTCGTGCGGCACGGTGACCTTGCCGTCCTGGTGGCCGCACTGCTTCTCATCCGAGACCTGGTTCTCGATCTGGATGGCGCAGGCGCCCGCCTCGATCATCTTCTTGGCGAGGAGGTACGTCGCCTCGGGGTTGCCGAACCCGGCGTCGATGTCGGCGATGATGGGGACGACGTGGGTCTCGAAGCCGTCGATCTGCGCCTGGACGAACTCGGTCGCCGTCTCGTCGCCGGCGGCACGTGCCGCGTCGAGCTGTGTGAACAGCAGGTCGAGCTCACGCGCGTCGGCCTGGCGGAGGAAGGTGTAGAGCTCCTCGATCAGCGCAGGCACCGAGGTCTTCTCATGCATCGACTGATCGGGCAGCGGACCGAACTCGGACCGGAGCGCGGCGACCATCCAGCCCGAGAGGTAGAGGTAGCGCTTGTTCGTGCTCTTCAGATGCTTCTTGATCGAGATGAGCTTCTGCTGTCCGATGAAGCCATGCCACACGCCGAGCGACTGGGTGTATACCGAGGGGTCGGCGTCGTATTCGGCCATGTCGCGGCGCATGATGTCTGCCGTGTACTGCGCGATCTCGAGCCCGGTGCGGAAACGGTTCTGCGCCCTCATGCGCGCCGCCGCCTCGGGGTCGATGGCGCTCCAGCCGTCGCCGTTCCGTTCTGTGAGGGCC
>JBASAE010000395.1:0-13867 GCA_049654285.1 Microbacterium sp. | reverse complement strand
GCTCCGCCGTGCGCCTCGCCGCCCTCGTCGCGGCATCCGTCGCCGCGGTCTCGGCGGCCCCTCCCCCCGCACACCCGTCCCGCGGGACACCAGGAGGGTAGGCTTCGGAGCGTCCGATCAGCCGCCGACGGAAGAGAGCACCGTGCCCCTCGACTCCGAAGTCCTGTTCGACGCGCTCGACAAGAAGCTCCTCGGCGAGCAGTTCCACCGCATGGTCACCCGCGATCGCCACCGTCCCGCGGTCTTCCTCCTCTGCACGCACGAGTGGGGCAACATCGGCGATCTGGCGATCAACTACAACGAAGTGGCGCTGCTGGAGCGACTGTTCCCGGAACACCCGGTGTTCCCCGTGTCGCGCAGCGCGCTGGCCGCCAACTGGGACCGGGTGCGTTCCGCCATCACTCCCGACGACCTGATCGCCATCCACGGCGGCGGCAACCTCGGCGATCTCTGGCCCCATGAGGAGGCCGCGCGACTCGCGGTGGTCGAGCAGTTCCCGCACAACCGGATCGTGTCGTTCCCGCAGTCCATCCACTTCGACGCCCCCGCTGCACAGGAGCGGTCGATGCGCACCTACGGGGGGCACGAGCGCCTGCTGCTGGCGGTGCGCGATGACCGGTCGTACGAGATCGCGGCACGGCACCTCGGCGCCGATCGGGTCCACCGGGCCGAGGACATCGTGACCTGGCAGTCGTATCCGTACGCCTTCCGCGAGCACCAGGACCGCGTCATGCTCGTCCTGCGGGACGACAAGGAGAAGCGCCCGGAGTCCGGGATCGACGCGGTGCGCGACATGCTCACCGCGTCCGGTGCCGCCGAGGTCACGGACACGTCGATCCCGCGGCTGCCGTTCAGCAACACGGAGCTCTCCGCCAAGCTGGTCTACAACAAGATCGACGAGCTGCACGCATCGAGGCTCGTGGTGACCGACCGGCTGCACGGCGCCCTGTTCGCCCTGATCGCCGGGCGGCCGGTGATCGTCTTCGAGAACAGCTACGGGAAGATCCGCGGCGCGCTCGAGCACCTGCTCCCCGCCCTCCGGGAGCGGGTGCGGTTCGCGTCACCGACGGGCGCCGACGTCACACCCGACCTGATCGAGAGGATGGGCGCGCTCGGCCCGAGCGGCATCAGCCCCGCCGTCGTCCTCGCCGACGCGCAGCGGGACTTCGAACGACGGGTACTGCTCCACGCCGGCGCTCAGATCTGACGTTCCCGCGTCCGTGTGATGCGATACCCGAACATCGACGCGAGCGCCGGATAGACGCTGCGCACCATCGTGCGGTTGCGCTCACGGCTCTCCTCGGTGTCCTGACCCCACGCGGGCGGGGGCGTGGTGCGCACCGCGGCGCCCGTCGCATCGATCCAGTAGTCCGCGCACCGGTGCTCGCGTCCCCGCTGATCGAGCCAGGTCTGGGTCAGGTACTGCTCGTGGATGTGACGCGCGCATCGTTCCACCTCGAGCACGTCCAGCACATCATGCTCCCCGCCCCGGATCACGAGCTCGTACCCGCACTCGAACAGGTCGCGGAGCATCAGCTCGACGGCCGCGTTCGCCATCGCCACCAGACGGGGATGCGGCGGACGGTCCAGCCACCGGTTCGGGCTCCCCGCACGGGCATCGCTGCCGAAGTCGGAGTGGGCGTTGTGGAACTCCCGGGACCATCGTCCCCGGATCCCGAGCATGATCTCGTCGATGTCCCTGCCGATGCGGTCCTCGTCGACGAGGACCACGCGTCCCCGCCAGGGGATGCGTCCCTGGTCGTCGCGCTCGGCGAGCCACGCCGCGGAGGACACGGCACGCAGGTCGTCGCGGCCGATCGCCGAGAAGTACCGCTCGGGCGCGACGGTGATCACCACCCGCTCGGCCCCGACCGACTCGTCGACGGCCTCGACGTAGCGGTGCTGCTCGACCGCGACCACGACGATGTCGGCCTCTTCGAGCTGCTCGACGATCGCCACGTCCCCGCGGAACTCGAGCGATCCGCGCATGAAGTCGAGCCGTTCCCGGAGGATGTCGAGCGCGACGTGCGTCCCCTTCAGGTGGACTTTCAGACGGCCGCCGCGCATCCGCACGAGGTGGGCGATCAGGTGACCGAGGTGGGTGCCGGTCATCTCGTCCGGGGAGAACACCTCGTTGCGCGGGAGCCTGCCGTCCCGGATCGGCTCACGGAACACCAGCCGGTCCAGCCGCCAGTCGAACATCTGATAGATGTGCGAGTCGCCGGCCATGGCGCGCGCATCCGCGGCGATGATCGCGCCGTCGACGCTGGACGAGTTGAGGACGAACACCGCATCCGCGCCTCGGACGGCCCGCCGCAGCCGGTGGTCCTGGGCCGTGCGCCCGGCGCTCTCGAGCGGGATCATGCTGCGGTCGCCGGTTCCCGCCGTGATGACCGCCAGGCGCCTCTCGCGCAGCTGCTCCGCGAAGGCCTCGACGTGCGGGGTGTCGCCGACCACCACGACGCGGTGCGGCCGGACCAGGGCGATGGTGAGTCCGATCTGGCTGGCGAACACACTCAGCACGGTGAGCAGGACGCCGCCGATCGACGTGATGAGCGCGAGCACCAGGACGACGACGGACAGCAGGGACGGGTGCTCGGGCTGCCCCGGCACGGGGGCGTACGAGCCCAGGAAGCACGAGAGCACGAAGAGCAGCCCCCGCAGCATCCGTTCCGGAACCTGCCTCCAGGTCGTGTCGGCCCCTTCGACGAAGAGGGTCAGCACCGCCAGGCACACGGTCACGAGGCCGAGCCAGGGCAGGAAGCGCGGGGCAGCGCTGAGGAAGACCCTCAGCCGTGAGCGTCGCCCGCGGCGGCCTCGGACCGGCTGTTGCGCAGATCGTCCCACCCGTTCAGTATGCCGTCTGACCGGGACGCCCCACGAGTCCGGCGACGCCGGACGACGCCCGCCGGGATGGTGAGCGGGCGCCTGCCCGTGCGTTGACGGAGCCAGCGCGGTCCCGACTCAGACCTCGTCGGGGTGCACGCGGACGTCGACCCGGGGAATCGAGAGCAGCGGGACCGGCGTCGTCATCGCGGCCACGGCGTCCTCCCCTGCGGAGCCCTCGGGGGCACGGTCCGCACGGCGGGCTGCGAGCGGGGTGTGCCCGCGATGTGCTCGGCGCCTTCGATGTGCGCGGCCGCCAGCTGCTGCGCCGCCAGCTCGGAGTACAGCCCGCCCGCTGCGAGCAGCTCGGCGTGCGTGCCCGACTCGACGATCCGGCCCGCCTCGAGCACGTGGATCATGTCCGCCCCCATCACGGTGGACAGCCGATGCGCGATCGACAGCACGGTGCGCCCCTTGGACGCCTCATCCAGCGCCTCCTGCACGACTCGCTCCGACACGGTGTCCAGGGCGCTGGTCGCCTCGTCGAGCAGCAGCACGGGAGGGTCTTTCAGCAGCACGCGCGCGATCGCGATGCGCTGCTTCTCGCCGCCGGAGAGACGGTATCCACGCTCCCCCACGACGGTGTCGTAGCCCTGCTCGAAGCCGTCGATGATGTGGTGGATGTTGGCGGCCTTGCACGCCGCGATCATCTCCTCCTCGGTCGCGTGCGGCTTCGCATACATGAGGTTGTCGCGGATCGTGGCGTGGAACAGATAGGTCTCCTGCGACACGATCCCGACGTCGTCGATGACCGACTCCTGCGTGAGCCCGCGCACGTCGGCACCGCCGAACAGCACGGCTCCCCCCGCCGCCGAGTACAGCCGGGGGGCGAGATACAGGATGGTCGTCTTGCCCGCTCCCGACGGCCCGACGAAGGCGACGTGGCGTCCCGGCTCGGCGACGAACGAGACGCCCTGCAGCGTGGGCCGGGCCTCGAGCGTCGCGTCCGGGTAGCGGAACACCACATCGCGGAACTCGACCCGTCCGCGCGGGCCGGGGGCGTCCGCCACGTCGATGGCATCGGGTGCGTCCTGGATCTCGGGCACCAGGTCGAGGTACTCGAAGATGCGCGCGAACAGCGCCCGCGAGGTCTGCACGTCCAGGGCCACCCGCATCAGGCCCATCAGCGGCATGAGCAGCCGCGCCTGCACGGTCGTGAAGGCGACGATCGCACCCGCCGTGATCCCGCCCGTCCCGCCGGCCACGAAGAGCCCGGCGACCAGGTAGATCACCGCCGGGATCGACGACATCAGCACCTGCACGACCGCGAAGAAGCCCTGTCCGCTCATCGCCTGCCGCACCTGCAGCCGCACCAGGTTGCGGTTCTCCCGACGGTACCGGTCCGACTCGGCGCGCTGGCGGTTGAACGACTTCGACAGCAGGATGCCCGACACGCTCAGCGTCTCCTGCGTGATCGCGGTGAGCTCGGAGAGCGACTCCTGGGTCGCGCCCGCGATACGCGCGCGCACCTGCCCCACCCGTCGCTGGATGAGCACCAGCACGGGCATGACGATGACGGCGATGATCGTCAGCCGCCAGTCGATGATGATCATCGCGACCAGGGACGCGATCACGGTCACGACGTTGCCGAGGATGCTGGTGACGGTGTTGGTCAGCACGCCCGACACCCCGCCGACGTCGTTCTGCAGCCGGGACTGGATGACACCGGTCTTGGTGCGGGTGAAGAAGCCCAGCTCCATCGCCTGCAGGTGCTCGAAGAGCTTCACCCGCAGGTCTCCGGTGACGCTGTTGCCGACCGTCGAGGTCAGCCAGGTCTGGGCGATGCCGAGCAGGGCGGACAGCAGGAACAGCCCGATCATGATCAGCACGAGCCGCACCAGCAGGCCGATCTGAGGGCCGCTGCCGCCCGTCGGGAACAGCGCGTCGTCGAAGATGCGCTGCACGAGCAGCGGCGGGATCACCGCGATCGCGGCGCCGGCGATCACGAGCAGGCCGGTGAGCAGGATGCGCCAGAGGTAGGGGCGGAACAGCCCGACGATCCGCGAGCCGAGGCCGGCGATCTCCGGGGCCTGGGCGTTCAGCTTCCTCTGCGCCGCCTCGTCGACGCCTCGGAAACCCCCGCCGCGACCGCCGCCCCCGCCACCCATGCTCATCGCACCAGGCTACCCGCGCGCCCCGACACCGGCGCCGGTGTCCGCTCCGCGACCCACCCCGGGCCGCTCGGGAATGCGATGTCGGCGGCATCCGTTACTCTGAATGCTCTCCCCTTCACACCCCTCTCCTCGGAGGCCTCATGTCTGCCGTCAGCACCGGCTCCATCCCGACCTCCTCGGACGGCACCATCTCTGCACGGGACATGGCCGTGATCTGGGTGCTGCTCACGGCGGTGTTCGTCGCGATCCTGAACGAGACCACCATGAGCATGGCGATCCCACACCTCATCGAGGATCTGCACATCTCCCCGCTCGCGGCGCAGTGGGTCACGAGCGCGTTCATGCTGACCATGGCGGTCGTCATCCCGACGACCGGGTTCCTGCTGCGCCGGTTCACGACCCGGCAGATGTTCCTCAGCGCCCTCGCATTGTTCTCGGTCGGCACCGCACTGGCGATCTTCGCGACCGGGTTCCCCATGCTGCTGCTCGCGCGCATCGTCCAGGCATCGGGCACCGCGGTGATGATGCCGCTGCTGATGACCACGATGATGAACCTGGTGCCCCCGGCCTCCCGCGGACGCATGATGGGCCGCGTCAGCGTCGTGATGTCGCTCGCCCCGGCCATCGGTCCGACCATGGCGGGGTTCCTGCTCGACCACTTCAGCTGGCGATCGATCTTCGTCGTCGTGCTGCCGATCGCGCTGGTCGCGATGTTCATCGGATGGCGCTGGCTGACGAACGTCGGCGAGACCGTGCACGCGCCGATCGACGTGATGTCCGTCGTGCTGTCCGCATTCGGCTTCGGTGGCCTGGTGTTCGGGCTGAGCCAGATCGGCGCGCTCGCGGGCGGCGGCGGGAGCTGGGCGCCGATGGCGGTCGCGCTGGTCGTCGGCGTCGTCGGGCTCACGCTGTTCCTGCTGCGTCAGGTGCGGCTGCAGAAGGACGACGACGCCCTGCTCGACCTGCGCGTGTTCACCTCGCGGGACTTCACGCTGTCGATGGCGCAGATGTTCCTGCTGTCGCTGGCGTTCTTCGGGGCGATCACGCTGATCCCGCTGTTCCTCCAGAAGGCGCTCGGCATCGAGACCACGGATGCCGGACTGGTCATGCTGCCCGGAGCCCTCGCGATGGGCCTGCTCGGCCCGCTGATCGGGCGCATCTACGACGCCAGGGGCACGAAGGTGCTGCTGATCCCGGGCTCGATCCTCGCGGCGGCGATGCTGTGGGTCTACACGACGCTCAGCGTCGAGACCCCGGTGTGGGTGGTGCTGATCGCGCAGACCGCCCTGTCGGTGGGCCTCGCCCTGTCGTTCACGCCTCTGTTCACCGCCTCGCTGGCCTCGCTGTCGCGGAAGCAGTACTCCTATGGGAGCGCGGTGATCGGCACCATCCAGCAGGTGGCCGGTGCCGCGGGCATCGCGGTGATGATGGCGGTGTTCACCGTGATCGTGAACGCCGCCGGTGGCACCGAGGTCCCGACGGCGGTCGCATCCGGCTCCCGGGTCGCGTTCGTCATCGCGGCGGTGATCGCCACGGTCACGATCGTCGGCGCGTTCCTGATCCGCAAGCCGGAGGAGATCGACGAGGAGGCCCCCGCGCACAGCGGGCACTGATCTCCGACGCCTCCCCTGGGCGTGGCTCCCCTAGGGTGCGTCCTGGCGCTGCGCATCGGATAACGCGCCCGGCAGCGTGCAGACGCCGTCGACGCACATCCCCGCTTCCGCGTCGCCGACCAGCGCCAACGGCGTGAGCACGGGGGCGACCGGTTCGGTGTGCGTTCCTCGACTGGTCATCCCTCGATGGTACGCCGGATCCCGCACACCGGGGGCGATGCAGCATCGGAACGGCAGATGGGTGCAGGGCTCGCGCTTCCCCTCACCCCCGAAGGCCGAGTACCGTGCCGGGCATGGACGTCGCAGACTCCGGCCGCGCGGAGACCCCCGCGAGCCGTGCCGACCGCAACTGGAACGAGCTCATGCAGGAGCTGCGGGTCATGCAGACCGGCACCCAGGTGCTCACCGGGTTCCTGCTGGCGATCGCCTTCCAGCCCCGGTTCGCGGAGCTGAGTGATGCGCAGCGGATGCTGTACGTCACCCTGGTGATCGCCGCGGCGACGGCGACCGTGCTGGCGCTCGCCCCCGTCGGCCTGCACCGGCTGCTGTTCCATCAGCACCGGAAGCCTCAGCTGGTGCGGATCGCGAACGCGCTGGTCAAGGCGAACCTCGTCGTGATCGGCGCGCTCACGATCGGGGTCACCGCTCTCATCCTCGATGTGACGCTGAACCGCACCGCGGCGATCGTCGCCACCCTGATCGGCGCGATCGTGGTGCTGGTGCTGTGGCTCGGCATCCCCGCGCTCCTCCGTCGCGAGCCCGCGGATCGGGGCTGACGGCGCTCAGGCCTGACAGGTCGGGCAGAGCTGCGCGGACGCCCCGGCGAAGACGTGGTCGACGATCACCGAGCCGCACACCGGGCAGAGCTGTCCTCCCCTGCCGTGCACGGCCATCGCGGCGACCTTCGCGCGCTTCAGCCGGTCGGCGGGTATGCCGCGTCGCTCGGTGACGGCGTTCCTCAGGACGTCGACAGTGGCGCCGTACAGCCGTTCCCGCTCCTCGTCCGTCAGCGTCGCCGCGTGCACCGTCGGGGAGAGTCTCGCCCGGTGCAGGATCTCGTCGGAGTAGGCGTTGCCGATGCCGGCCAGGGAGCGCTGCTCCTGCAGCAGCGCCTTGAGCTGCTTCCGCCTCGTGCCGAGCGCCCGTGCGAGATCGGCACGCGTGAAGTCGTCCGATATCGGGTCCGGCCCGAGCGCCGCGATGCCGGCGACGTCCTCTGGCCGGTCGACGACCCACGCTGCGGCGGCGAGGAAGTCACCGGTCTCGACGAACCGCATCGCTGCGCCGTCTTCGAGCGAGATCGTCGCGACCGGGAAGCCGGGCGCATCGACGTCCGGTGCACCGTCGGGAGACCAGCGGATCCAGCCGTTCCGCCCGAAGCTCAGCACGAGCCACGGCGTTCCGAGGTCGATGCCGAGGTACTTGCCGAAGCGGTGAACGCCGCGGATCCGAGCTCCGACCACCGCCGACGGCGGCCGGTCCCTGGTCTTGACGATGCGCGGATCGACGCCGTCGACCGACGCGATCAGAAGACCGGCCGCCCGCCCGTCGAGCTGCTCGGCGAGGGCCTGCACTTCCGGGGATTCGGGCATGCGCTCATCCTGCCACCGGCGGCCGACATCGGCGAGACCTCAGCCGCCGAGACTGGTGACGAGGTTGATGACGGTGGCGAGGATGACGGCGCCGAACAGGTAGGCCAGCAGGGTCTGCGCGATCACGATGCGGCGGATCGCGTTGGCGGTCACGTTCGTGTCAGCCACCTGATAGGTCATCCCGAGGCCGACGGAGAAGTAGGCGAAGTCGGTGTACTCCGGATCCTCCTTCTGGTTGAACGAGATGCCGCCCACGGGCTCGGAGTAGTAGATCCGCGCGTAGCGCAGCATGTAGTCGACCTGGATGAGCGCCCACGATGCCGCGACACCGAGCACCGCGATGCCGGCGAGCAGATACCCCTGCACCTCGGGGGCGTGACGTGCCTGCAGCACGACGACGCCGACGGCGGCGAGGCTCACCAGACTGCCGACGATCGCGATGAGCCGGGCGACGGGTCGGCCCGGATCCTCCGTCGTCGCATGCGCGCGGGTGGCCGCCGCATCCATCGGCCAGACGATCAGCAGCACCCAGATCGCGTTCACCAGGGCGAGCGCGCCCCATCCGCCGACGACGCCGGCTGCCGGGCCGTACGCGAGACCGAGGCCGGCGCCGGAGAGCACGCCGAGCACCAGTGAGCAGGCGGTGCGCAGACGCACCTGTGCGCGGAGGGCGGTATCGGCCATGTCGGAATCGTAGCGTCGGCCGGTCGCAGGTGTGAATGCCCTCCGAGTCCGCGGCATCCGCTTGAGGTCGCCTCGCGAAGGGGGAATCGTGGCCAGGACACCGCGCCGGACGGTGCGGTGTCCGCAACCGGAAGGAGAGCGCCATGCTCACCCTCACCGACAACGCCGCCACGATCGTGACGACCCTCGTCACCCGTCAGACCACGGATCCCGCAGCCGGACTGCGCATCCACTCCACGTCCTCCCCCCAGAGCGACGAGCCGCGCCTGATGGTCTCGGTGGCCGCCGCCCCGGAACCCGGCGACGACATCGTGGACTCCGAGGGGATCCGCGTCTTCCTCGAGCACGAGGCGTCCGATGCGCTCTCGGACAAGGTCCTCGATGCGGGGGTCGACGAGCAGGGGGCGGTGTCGTTCACGCTGCTCCCCCAGCCCGTCTGACGGTCCCTCGGAGAACCGCCGCGCATCCCAGCGGGAGCGCGGCGGTTCTGCGTGTCGGGCGGGCCCCGTCAGGATCTCGGACGGAGGGTGCGCCATAACACGCGTCCCACGCTGTGCAGCATCCCCGCGAAGACGATCGCCCAGACGACCACGGCGACGACCAGCGCGACATGACCGATCCGCTCGATCATCGGCAGCCTGTCGGCGCGGCCCATCGAGATGGACGCCACGGCGAACATCCCCATCGGGAACACCATCGACCACAGTGTCGGCACATAGCGCAGCGGCACCCTGTGCAGCACGTGACGCCAGAACCCGCCGCCGATCAGCAAGGGGATCAGCCAGGCGCAGAACGCCCAGAACACCACGACGGTGGCGGCGATGAGCGGCCGGACGGCGTCGATGATCGGGGTGCGCTCCATGCCGACGATCCCGGACCCGGCGACCACGGCGATCGCGAGCGCGCCCATCGCCACCCAGTACGCGGGGTCGAACTGCTGCGGGGTGATGCCGAAGCGCACCACGCGCAGCAGCACGAGCATGCCGATCGCGGCGTAGAGGATCACGCCCACCGACCAGGCGAGCACGGCCAGAAGACCCACCCAGCGTGCCCCTTCTGCGCCGACCGACGGCTGCAGCTGCGACATCCCGACGGCGAGCGACTGACTCGCGACCGCCCAGATGAACCAGGTGCCGTCGGTGCGCGCGAGGATGGGCGCGCCGTCGCGCGTCATCAGCACCTGCCAGGGCAGCACGTATCCGAAGACGAACCACAGCACGGCTGCCAGCAGGAACAGTCCGGTGGAGAGGCCGGTCAGCCCCTGCTGAGCGAGTCGCACGCCGAGCACGTCCGTGCCGGCGACGATCGTGAAGAACGCGAACGCGATCTGCGGATCGCGCAGATCGGCGATCACCTCGCGCCGGAAGCGCAGGGCCCGCCAGGCGTACAGCACCCACAGCAGGATGTAGGAGATGCCGGCGATCCACATCAGGATGCCGGAGACGAGGACGAACCCGGCGTCGTGCAGGCCGATCGACACGATGCCGGTGCCCATCACCAGGGCGAAGTAGCCCGGCGGGAGGAAGGCGACGGCATGGCGCAGCGGAGAGGTCCCGCTCGTCGTCGATGCCTGCATGGTCAGCTCCCGGCGGTGGGCATCGGCGCCGCGCCGCCACCTCAAGTATCGCGCGCAGGCCCGAGGCGCACACAGGCCGTTCGACCGCACGTATGCCGGAGGGCGCATATCCTCTCCCCTACCGTGGGATCATGCTTCGTCGTCTCCTTGCGCGGGTGTTCTGGACGTTCAGCCGCTGGACGCTGAAGACCGAGCCGGCCCCGGACCGCCCCACCGTGCTGATCGGCGCGCCGCACACGTCGAACTGGGACTTCGTGCTCATGCTCGCGATCGCGTGGAGATTGGGCGTCGACGTGCGCTGGCTGGGCAAGAAGAGCCTGTTCACGGGCTGGCGCGGCCCGATCATGCGGGGCCTCGGCGGAATCCCCGTCGATCGCGCCGATCCGGGCCGCGTCGTCGGCGACGTCGTCACGCGGGTGCGGGGCGGCGAGGTGTTCGGCCTGGTCGTCACGCCGGACGGCACGCGCAAGGGGCACACGCACTGGAAGTCGGGCTTCTACCGGATCGCCCGGGAGACCGGGATGCCGGTGACCCTCGGCTATGTCGATCGCACTTCGATGACGACGGGCCTGGGCCCCACGATCGAGCTGACCGGAGACGTCTCGGCCGACATGGACCGCATCCGCGCGTTCTACGCCGACAAGGCGGGGCTGCGTCCCGAGCACCGCGTCGAGCCGCGGCTGCGTGAGGAGACCGTGCGGGCCTGAGCGGGCGTGCTCAGCTCTCGCGGATCTCGCCGTCCACGTAGAGCCATCGGCCGTCCTCTTTGACGAAGTTCGAGCGTTCGTGCAGGATGCCAATCCCCGATCCGTCCTCGGCGAGGTAGGTGGCGCGGAACTCGACGATTCCCTCCTCGTCCTCCGGGGCGCCGCCGACGGCCTCGACGATCTGCAGTCCCCGCCAGCGCGGGTTGTCCTCGAGGTCGAGCTCGACGGGTCGGGTCGACGGATGCCAGGTGTGCAGCAGCCACGCGGCGTCGGCGCGCCGGAACGCCTCGAAGCGCGACCTCATCAGGGCCTCCGCGGTCGCGGGCTCCTCGGGCGAGGACTCCTCGGTCACCGGCTCAGTCCCAGTCGAGGTAGTCCTCGATGGGGAGCGCGGTGTCGACGGGGTGGGTCATCGGGAACAGGTGACCGGCGCCGTCGATCGTGACGGTGGTCACGAGGTGCGCCGCGGTCGCCTTCAGCCTCTCGCCGTTGGCCGGCGGGGTCACGTCATCGTCGGAGCCTTGCATGATGAGCACGGGAAGCATCGGGCTGAGCGCGATGTCGACGTCCTCGACGCCGAGCAGCAGCAGCCCGTTCGCACGATCGGTGTGCGCGGCGGCGAAGGCGCGGGCGACGGTGCCGCCGGCGGCGTGTCCGCCGATCCAGGCATCCTCCAGCCCGATGTGATCCATGACCGCCAGCACGTCGGCGACCTCGCCGGTGCCGACCCGCAGCACGCGGTATCCGGCCTCGGCGAGGATGTGCGCGACCGATCCGAGCGCACCGCCCTCGAAGCCGCGATCGAGCACCAGCAGGAGCACCGGGCCGTCGCCCTCGCCCTCGTCGATGTAGGGCACGGCGCGGCCGTCGGGCTCGAAGGTCTTCGTCTGCGTCATCCCTCTAGTTTCCCAGACTCCCGTGCCGGACCCCAGCCTTCTGCGCTCACGGCGCAAGCGCCCTGCGAGGATGCCGAGTCGATCCCATCCTCGGAACCCGTGAGAGGCTCGCGGAGAGACCGCGATTGACGTAGGGTGCCGACATCGGGTCGCGCACTGCAGCCGTCGGTCAGGAGGCATCCATGTCACGGGTCCGCGTCAGCAACTTCTCCCTCTCGCTCGACGGCTTCGGCACCGGGGACGGCATCACGCTCGAGGCGCCGTTCGGCCACGCCGGCGAGCGGCTGCACGAATGGATGTTCGCCACCCGGTTCTGGCGGTCGATGGTCGGAGAGCCGGGCGGTTCCACCGGCGTCGACAACGCCTTCGCCGAGCAGCACGGACTCGGGTTCGGCGCGGAGATCATGGGCCGGGGGAAGTTCAGCGCCTCGACCGGCCCCTGGACGCAGGTGGGCACCGACGACGAGTGGCGCGGCTGGTGGGGGCCGAACCCGCCGTTCCACACTCCGGTGTTCGTGCTCAGCCACCACTCCCGCCCCTCGATCGAGATGGAGGGCGGCACCGTGTTCCACTTCATCGATGCGACGCCGCAGGAAGCTCTGGAGCTGGCCCGGGAGGCCGCCGGCGGCCTCGATGTGCGGATCGGCGGCGGGGTCACGATGCTCCGGGACTTCCTGTCGGCCGGCCTCGTCGACGTCGCCCACCTCGTGCAGGTGCCGATCGTCCTGGGCCGAGGGGTCCGGCTGTGGGACGGCCTGGAGGCGCTCGACGAGCGTTACGCCGTCGAGGCTGTGTCCTCGCCGAGCGGCGTCACGCATCTGACCCTGACTCGACGGTGACGAGAGGAACGAGGATGAGCCAGTACATCATCTATTTCCACCAGCAGTGGGTGGGTGAGCACAGCTCCGAGTGGTTCGCCGAGCGCGGGCGGCTCGCGAACGCGGTCGTGTCGGAGATGAGGGACGCAGGCGTGCTCGTGTTCGCCGCAGGAGTGGACGAGGATGTCGACGCGGCATTCACGGCCGATGCGACCGGCGGCTCGGTGGCGGTCACCGGCGGGCTGTTCGCACCGACGGAACAGTACATCGGCGGCCTGACGATCATCGACGTCGTCGATGACGCCGCCGCGCAGGAGTGGGGCGGCAGGATCGCCGAGGCCTGTGGCTGGCCCCAGCAGATCCGCCGGGTGTACTGAGACCACCTGGCCTGAGCGCATGGAACCGCAGCGCATCCTCCAGGTCGGGATCGACCCGTCCGTGATCGACTTCTCGCCGTGGCCAGGCCAGGACGCGGACCAGCTCCGTTCCCGCATCGCCGCCGCCGAGGCGGCGCTGCGGGACGAAGGCCTTGCGGTCTCCACCTGTCTGGTGCCGGATGACGTCGACGCCGCAGAACGCGCTGTGCGAGAGGCCCTGAAGGGGCGGAGGTTCGACCTGGTCGAGATCGGATCGGGCCTTCGGACCTCTCACGACCACACGCCGATCTTCGAGCGCGTCGTCAACACGGTCATCGCCGTCCAGCCGGGCGTCCGGCTCTGCTTCAACGACTCGCCGGAGACCACGCTGGAGGCAGTCCGCCGCGGACTCGCGTCCTGACTCGACGCCGGTCTCAGGGGGATCCGGCCTGCCGGTTCACCGCGACCGCGCGACGCACGAGCCGGCGAAGCTGACCGTCATCGACCTCTGAGTCTTCGAAGAAGTCGATCGCGCGGATGGTGTTGCCGTCCAGCCGTGCGTTGAACAGGCCCGCCGGATCATCCAATCGGGCCCCCTGGGGAAAGGTCAGCCGTACGGCTTTCT